>JAUVJO010000438.1 GCA_030592345.1 Deltaproteobacteria bacterium | reverse complement strand
TTGAGGCGATGTGTTCCGGAGTACCCTCTTCGTTAATAACTCCTAAATTAACAATATAGGCCCGATCACATACAGTCAAGGTTTCGCGGACGTTGTGGTCTGAAATGAAGACTCCTATTCCCCTGGCATTCAGATCCTGTATTATCTTTTGCAGGTCGGAGACAGCTAAGGGATCAACACCTGCAAAGGGTTCGTCAAGCAGAATAAACGAGGGGTTGGTAGCAAGTGCCCGCATAACTTCCACACGTCTCCGCTCCCCCCCTGAAAGCGACTGTGCCTGTTGATCCGCGAGGGCGGAGAGTCCCATGTCATCTAAGAGCTCAAGGGTCTTGCTCTCTATTTCCTGGCGGGAGAGCCCCCTTGTTTCCAATACAAGGCGGATGTTATCTGCAACTGACAGCTTCCTGAATACCGAGGGCTCCTGAGGTAGATAGGTTATGCCTTTACGAGCCCGTTTGTGCATAGGCAAATTGGTTACATCTTCCCCATCAAACGAAACTTTCCCTTCGTCAGGTCTGATGAGACCGGCGATCATATAGAATATAGTGGTCTTGCCGGCACCATTTGGGCCCAACAGACCTACTATGCTATGGCCTGATAACTCAAGGCTTACGCCATTGACCGCTGGCCGGCCACGAAAACGTTTCACCAGTTTCTCTGCCTTCAGTTTGCTCATATACTTTGAACAGTCATAATTTGGGATTTCTTTTAATGTTTTTTCACTCTGCCGGGTAGACAACTGCCTCAACCCTTGTTTCACTGCTTCCTTCAACTACACTTCGATCTTCATTAATAAAAAAGATAATCCGTTCTCCACTCACCCTGTTAGGGCCTTCCAAAACCTGGGCCGCACCCGTAATAGTTATCTTTTCAGCAGGTTTGTCGTAGATAGCCTGTTCTCCAGTACCAACACGCTCACCCTTGGTTATACGTACTTGACCTGTGGCTACGATTTTTTTAACAGCCTTTTTTGTTTCCCCCCCTTTTTTTCTTTTTTCATAAAAGACCTCAAGTTTGTCAGAATGTATTGTAAGATCACCTCTTGTGGCCTTCACATGCCCGGTGAATACAACAATACCGGATTTATCCATCGCCTCCATCAGGTCACTCTCTATATTTATTGGGAGCTTGCCCTCACCTGCCGTACCTGCAGGTGAGGTGTCCGGGGCGCCTATCTGGGCCATAGCCATCGAGCAGTGAAAATGCATAAAAACAAGGATGCAAAACCAGATAGCTGAGGCTACATTTCCAACCTTGCTCATTTGCCGGCGTACACAAAAATTTTGACACTTCATTATGATTCCTCTCAGGCGTTCACGGAACGTTGAAATTAGAAAATAGAAATTGGAGATTTGGCCTTCATGCTTTTGTACAAGTTTCAAGCCGTTAACGGCTACATTCCTCTTAAAGTTCCAGCTCGCCATTTTCTGGAAGAACGGCTGTCTGTCTCTTTACCGTGAGTTTACCATCTTGAAGATCGTACTCAAGCCCTTCGCCCTCCATTTCCAGTCCGTCTCCTTTGATAAGTACTCTGTCCCTGGTCCAGATTAGTTTTTTCTTCTGACTGAAGTGCATAGTTTCTGAAAAGAGCGTAGAGCCGTCTTCAGAGTGTATTTTTACATCGCCATTCAGTGACATTTCATCATTATCGATTCTGTACACGCC
>JAUVJO010000260.1 GCA_030592345.1 Deltaproteobacteria bacterium | reverse complement strand
TTCTAAATATACCCCTTTTTGCATTTGGCTGGATCTTCGTTGGGCGGCGTTTTTTCTTCTACAGCATCGCAGGCATGGTTATTTTCTCTGGCGCTTTGGAGTGGGTCCAAGTACCCGTCGCAGTCCAAGATCCTATCCTCAGTGCCTTGCTTGCGGGGATTATAAGCGGGACGGGATCGGGGATCATCCTGAGGTCCGTGGGGTCGGCGGGAGGTACGGATATTCTTTCGGTCATTTTGCTCAACCGTTTTTCCGTCCGCGTCGGCACCACCGTTTTGGCCTTCAACAGCAGCGTGTTGATCGCAGCGGCCATTTTCTCTTCTCTTCAAAGCGCGCTTTATACGCTGGTCTACCTTTATGTTTCCTCGCATATTTTGAACCTGGTGGTCACGGGCCTGAGCCAGAGGAAGGCGATCTTCATCATTTCCCCCCACTGGGAGGAAATCTCCCGGGAAATCCTTCGGGAGTTCCGGCGGGGGGTGACAATCATCCGAGGTCAGGGCGGATACTCGGGCCGCGACGAACAGATTCTTTACACCATCATCACCTTCCGCGACTTATCCCGGCTCAAGCGGATGATCCGCCGGGTCGATCCCGGTGCCTTTGTCGTGGTAACCGATACTCTGGAAGTGATGGGGCATCGCATCGGGAACCAACCCCACTGGTAAAGTCCCTGAAGAGGAGGCCGGCTTTTGGAATGGGATTCAGTGCAATCCCGCTCCCGCTTATGTTCCGAATACACAGTTGACGTGGTATCAGGCAACGATTCCTGCCTCTGACGTTTAGTTTAGCTTACCCAAGGTGATTATTTCTGAGTGGTGGGACTATTAATAACATTACACTTCGTGTCTAACATTCCATGATTTCTTTAAACCCTTTGGATTGTGCTTGCCCATAGTTGAACGCTTGTGGTGATCTTCTTCATTTCTCTTATGTTGTCGCGTTGAAGTCACAAGGGGGGAGCCAGGCCCCCCTCGTAGCATTTAACCCGGCCCTTCCCGGGACAGATATCTAGGCCGCCTTCACCTCTATCTTCTTGACAGCCGCTTCCTTGGTCTTAGGCAGATTGATCTTCAACACACCATCCTTACAAGTGGCATTCACCTTGCCGGCATCCACTTCTGCGGGAAGCCGGATCGACCTGGAGAAAGCGCCGTAGCTTCGCTCGATGCGGTGAAAATTCTCGCCTTTCTCTTCTTGCTCCTTTTTGCGTTCCCCACTTACTGTCAGAATGTCGCCGCGTACAGACACATCAATGTCCTTAGGATCCATACCCGGAATTTCCGCCTTTACGATCATTTCTTTGGCGGTTTCCGACACGTCCATGGACGGCGCCCACTCGCCTTCCTGACCGGAAGGCCTGAAAGGCCACCCCTCAAAGAACCGGTCGAAGAACCTGTCCATTTCCCGCCTGAAACTGGTCAGTTCGCTACGTCGACTCCACGGTACCAAGCTAGACATTTCCATACTATCACCTCCTTATTCTTGTCTTTGATGGTTAGGGGCAGTGCCACCTACCCATTTGCCTTTAAGTTATAGGCAATGGCCATGCCAGTTTGATTAACCTGTTGATATTCTATGATTTTTGTAATTATTGGTGGATAGCAATCGGAACCGTGAGTTCCGAGATTTGTGGAAGAACATTCGTTCTGGCGGGTGAAGGAGTGATTGAAGACGACCTAATCTATTGACACAAATGGAGATTCAACAACAGGAACGGCAGGTTCCGCTTTCTTGCATATCGGAACTCAGAGTTCTCGTGTGGGACTGAACCGAGGGATGATACGCGATGAAAAATATTTTGATAAACTATTTACAATAATAGCTCATCGCTACATGTGTGGCGTCCAAAGACAAAGGCAGACCCTTTCAAGGCTATTTCATTGCTTGCTCAGCGACTTTCTTTCTAAAGTGAATTCGAAAGCCATAATCAACTGCAAAAGCAATGATACCCGAGAGTGCCACCGCTGTAATCATAGCAGTAAGCCCTTTGCTCAAAATGCTCCAGGATAAGGACGGAAAAAACAGGTTGTAGAGAACGCCAAAGATGTCTCCCTGACTCATTGCCAGGGCTCGTTTGCAGCAAATCAACATCAATCCCACAGTCACATATAGCACTGCACACATAATACAAACCGCTTTAAGAATAACAAAGGAAACAAAAGCCTCATAAGCACAAAACAGCACCATCATCAATAAGATCACATAGATCGAACAATACAACTCATTCTGAATCCCCAATTCCAGGACGCGCTCACTCAATATATAGAGTAAGAGAAAAAAGTGTGCAAACATGCCTAAAGTGGCAACCGGAATGCCCAGCAGTTTTGATCCTACACTGATGGCAACTCTATCACAATCTATCGTTTCACTGATGACACAGAAACTCTTAGTAGGCGGGTGCAAGATATTGGTTCTGTAATGATGGTAGGTCAAATAAATAGAGTTCGCTATGCCGCCAAATAGAAAGATCATCAGTAGCAGGACCCATTTTGATTCCAACATACAACACCCTTCATTCCTGCTTTTACCTCGCGCTCGGCCTAGATCTATTTTGTCGAAGATATGGGCGTTGGGCTTTCGTATTTTAATGAAGACATATTTACCATTCTTCCTGATGATGTCGAGAAAAATCGAACACGATGAAATGAATTCCGATTGCAGAGTTTGCTTTTTGAAGCTTGAAAAAGTATGGCATAAAAATCAGGGAACAGGAGAGAACCCTCAGTATAGACTTTCACATATTAAATTTCACAAGGCCAGAGGGAGGAGGCTGTATTGTAATACGCCGACGACCGATAACGCTGTGAAATTTAATATGTGAAAGTCTATAGGCTTTAAGATAATGATTTTGGGAAGGCTAGAGGGAGGAAGGCGTACTCGTCGTACGTTGACGACCGATAACACATCCAAAATCTTTATCTTAAAGCCTATAGCACGCAGGTAGCCGGTCGCGGCTTGTTGACACACAGATCAATCAGGTCATCAATCCGGGCCGTTCCCGCGCACATGACCGTGTCCGCGCCGCCCCAGTAGATCTTGACTGATCCGTCATCTTCGGCCACTGCGCCGCAGGTAAAAACCACGTTATGGACATAGCCGGTCACTTCCCAGGGGTCCTCAGGTTGTAGAACCCATTCGTCAGCCACGCCCAGGACTTGGGCAGGGTCATCAAGGTCGTGAAGGGCCACTCCCAGCCGATAGACAGCGCCGTCCATAGTCTTGAAGACCCCATGGAAGATGTTTAGCCAGCCCTTTTCTGTCTTTATGGGAGTCGCGCCAGGGCCGATTTTCATCTCATCCCAATGATAGGGCAGCGGTTTGATAACAACCTCAGAATCGCCCCAATGGATCAAATCCGGCGAAAAGGATATCCAGATGGACCATGGAGAGATTTCAGAATGAGGCCGGTCAAGTCGAGCATAGCGGCCACCGATTTTCTCGGGGAAGATGACTACGTTGCGGTAATCTGTCTGAGTGATCATGGACAACCGCTCGACATGGTTGAAGTCGGACGTTCGCGCCAGGGCGATCCTCACCCCGTGCCTGGAATAGGCACTGTACGTAATCAGGTAGGCCCCTTCCAGGGGGCAGATGCGCGGGTCTTCCACGCCAAACTCCTCGTAAAGGGCGAAAGGCTTCTTTTTGTCCGGGGTAATAAATGGTTCCGGTCGCACTCGGAAGTGGAATCCGTCATCGCTTTCAGCCATGCCGATTACAGAGCGCCCGTTTCGCAGATGGGACCGGAAAAGCATGACGTACCCGCCTTTATACTTAACCACGCCGGCGTTGTGCACCGTTTCCACGGGGTATGGGACATCGTTTTTGGTAAGGACAGGGTTGCCCTTGTACCGTCTGATAATCGGATCGCTGTAACCGGCCATAGTCATTCCTTTACACACTTGATGGCTTGTGTCAGCGCACTGCCAGAATCTTTTCGTAGACTCGGACATAGTCTTCCACCATTCGCTCAGCGCTGAATTTTTGCTCCACCCATTTTCGACACTCTGCCCTGTCAATTCCTCTGATCTCGTCAAGCCTGGACACAGTCTCAGCGATCGATGAGACAAGAAAGCCCGTATGACCGTGGGCGATCACTTCGGGCATGCTTCCACGATTGAAAGCCACCACCGGTGTACCACACGCCATAGCCTCAACCACAGACAAGCCAAAGGGCTCGTTGAAGTTAATAGGATGAAGCAAGGCAAATGCTCCGCCCAAAAGCTTGTCCCTTTTTGCCGGGTCGGCACTGCCCACAAAAATAACATTATTGCCGTTCAAATGGGGGCGGACTTCCCTATCAAAATAGCTCGCATCCTGAACAATGCCGGCCATGATCAGTTTTTTGCCAACCCGTCTGGAAATCTCGATGGCCTCCTTTGCCCCCTTGTCAGGGTGGATTCGGCTGAAAAAAAGCAGATAGTCATCCGGTTCAGGCCTGAAGGTAAACTGGCTCAGGTCGATGCCGTGGTGAATAGTGGAAATATAGTCAAGCTCTGGACTGCGGTCTGCATCACTAATGGAGACGTAATAGACTCGGTCGTTGTATTTTTTGTATACAGGCAGTATCTTGGGCGACGAAAAACCGTGAATGGTGGCAAGCACTGGGGTAGAAGTCATACCCGTGTAGGTAAGGGGCAAGTAATCGAAGTGATTATGGATGAGATCGAATTTGTCTCCCTGTTCGAACAGCTCTGAGATGTGCAGGCATTCCCAAACCTTGGGTAGAATAGTCTCATCTTCCTCGTAACCACGTGGGCACACACCAACCAGGTGCCCTGCTGTCTGTGACTCCTTTGTGGCAAATAAGGTGACGTCCACGCCCCTTTTGACCAGGCCCTCGGTCAAGAGGGAGACCACACCCTCCCAGGGGCCGTAGTGTCTGGGCGGGGTGCGCCAGGCTATGGGTGAAAGCATAGCAATATGCATAGTTGTCATTCCGAATATACTTTATGTTTCTTGCGGTAAAGGAAACTA
>JAUVJO010000332.1 GCA_030592345.1 Deltaproteobacteria bacterium | reverse complement strand
TTAGGCCGTAAGTTAATCGACAAGAAATATGCCGGGCTCGCAATAGCCATAATCCTTATATCTTTTTGCCTTTTATTAAGCCCCTGGTATGGTGTCACCTCACCATACTGGTTCAGTATTTACGGAGTCCTGGCCCTTTTGGCGCTTGGGATTCTGGTTGAGCTTTTTTATGAAAAATGTGACTGGGTGGGCGGCGGTCTCGGTAACCTTTTCTGCCTGGTGATAACCTGGCTCGCCTTTGGTTTTCACCGACAGATGTGGGCAGAGGCAAATCAAGCCCCCTTGCCCTTGGTTGCTGCGTTCATTTCCGGAGTAGCGGGGGTTTTGCTTGCCAGGGTTGTTGCTAAACTTATTGCCGGCAAAGCAACAAAAAGGTTCTATCAAGCATAAGGGCTCGCACAAAAATAACTTTACATTTTAAGTGCCGATGCATCCAGCCTGGCTGCGTTGCGAAAGCTCGGAATATGCTTGATATTCCTGCACTTTCGCGCCTTGCCAGTCTGGCGCCTCAACACTTAAAATTGCCAATTTATTGTTGTGCGAACCCTAACTTCGGAAAACCGGTCTGTCCTGGTGCATCTTCTTTTTGCTTTTTTTCCTGCTGATAGATTTAAAACACGCATCACACAGTCGCGGGGACTTGCGTCCATTTGCAAAAATCCTCGACATATCCACTGTCTGGCGTCAGTCTGCGGTTAAATAATAATAAACACGAATCAGGCAAAAACCTTCCAGCACAAAGCTTTAAATCCGTTTTCAGGCATTGCCTTTTCCCTTGACAATACGCGGCATGTCGTCTTAAAAAAATATAGACTGTCACATATTAAATTTCACTGCGTTACCGGTCGTCGGCGTATTACAATACAGCCTTTTCCCTCTAGCCTTGTGCAATTTAATATGTGACAATCTATACTTGAGTTTTCGAAAAATAGTTCTTGACAAGTTTTGTTCATGTCATCTGCTCACAACGGTAAGGGGGCAGGTAACCACAAAGAAAGGTGTCAGGTGTCAGACTTAAGGTTTTTGGTGGATTCGCTTCGCTTAATCCACCCTACAACCGTTTATATAAAATCGTAGGGTGGATTAAAGGAGCGTAAGCGACGGAATCCACCAAAGCAGACAAAGCAGAATACCTTTGTTTCCAATAGCGCAACCCAACATGTCGCGCAAATCAACCAGCAATGGTTTCAAAAAAGTGTAAACTGACAAATGAAGGATGCCAGATTTTACATCTTGTTTATTTTGATAATATGAATTATATTCTAAATTTGTCTAAAATGTTGCTAACAACGACCAAATTCAAATGATCTTAATGGCTCATTTAGGGTTCGGCAGAAAATAAGTTCGCAATTTCAGGTGTTGAGGCGCTCGGCTGACAAGGCGCGAAAAAGCATGAATATCAAGCATATTCAGAATTTTCGCAACGCAGTCAGGCGGAATGCATCGGCGCCTGAAATGTGAAGTTATTTTTTGCCGAGCCCTTAGGGTAGAAGATTAGATAAAGGAGGCTTTGGTTATGGATTTCATTGAAAAGGCAAGAATCAGATTGGAGAACTGGATCACACACAATGATCATCACTTGGAGGGATACGAAATGTTTGCCGAACAACTGGACGAAGCGGGAAAAAACGAGAGTTCGGAGCACGTCCGAGAAATGATAGAGATGACAGTTAAAAGCAACGAATGTTTACGCAAGGCTTTAAAGGCCCTCGATTAATTCGATGGTATCATTCAAGGGGGAGGTTTACCGTGTGTGAGGTCCATGCGTTTATCTTGAAAGACGGCAAGGAAGAAAAGGTCATGGAAAGTGTTGATATCGTAAAGCTGGATGGGAATGAAGTCAACATGGTCAGTATCTTTGGTGAGCAAAAGACTCTCAAGGCCAGGCTCAAGCTCTATGATAATACCAAAAGAAAGATTCTATTTGAACCGCTTTAAGCCAGGAAAAGATGATAACACCGGGTGTGGAAAGTCCACGAGTAACCTGGGTCACCTTCTCATTGCTTAACCGGTTCCACCCTGACTGCACAGACCTTGAATGCCGGTATTCGGGCGACTGGGTCGAGTGTGTCGCTGGTCAAAATATTGGCTGCTGCTTCGCTGAAATGAAACGGAATAAAGACCATTCCTTCCGGACTTCTTTTGGTAAAACAGGCACGCGCTGTAATCTCTCCTCGCCGCGATGTTATCTTAACCAGACTTTCGTCCACTATCCCATTTTTTTCTGCATCCAAAGGGTGAATTTCAGTAATCACTTGGGAAGCAATCGAGTTAAGCCCGTCCACCTTGCGGGTCATGGTGCCGCTGTTGTAATGGTAAAGGACTCTTCCTGTTGAAAGAAGAAAAGGATATTCTTCGTTCGGAAGTTCATCGGAGAGGATGAATTCCACTGATTGAAACAATCCTTTTCCACGGGCAAAACTACCTTTATGCAGATACGGCGTGCCTGGATGTTCCCAGTTCGGACACGGCCACTGAAGACCATTCTTATTGAGGCGTTCGTAGTGAATCCCGCCGTAAATCGGGACAAGACGGGCGATTTCTTCCATGATCTCTTCAGGGTCATCGTAATTCATAGGCGCGCCCATCTTTTCAGACAGGTTGCAGATAATCTTCCAATCGGGTCTGGAATCCCCCAGCGGGTCCAATCCCTTCCTCACCCGTTGGACCCGCCTTTCTGTATTGGTAAAGGTGCCGTCTTTTTCGGCAAAACTGGCAGCAGGAAGGACTACATTGGCTAGCTTTGCCGTCTCTGTCATGAAGATATCCTGAACCACAAGAAAGTCTAATTTTTTCAGAGACGCTTCTACCTGTTTTGAGTTGGGATCGCTAACAACAGGGTTTTCTCCCATGATGTACATCCCTTTTATCTTCCCTTCCAGAATAGCGGGCCACATATCTGTTAGAGTCAGGCCTGGTTTTGGCGGAAGTTTCCTGCCCCAGACTTCTTCGAATTTCCCGACGGCCTCCTGATCGGAAATAGACTGGTAACCAGGGAGTACATTTGGAAGGGCGCCCATATCGCAGGCCCCCTGCACATTGTTTTGGCCTCGCAGCGGATTAACTCCGCCTCCTTCAATTCCTACGTTTCCGCACAACATGGCAAGATTGGCAATCGATTTAACATTGTCGGTGCCGAATGCATGCTGGGTAATACCCATAGCATATGCAATAGATCCTTTTCCGGCTTTGGCATAAAGACGCGCAGCCCTGATAAGATCTTTTGCGGGTATGCCGGTAACCTGTTCAACAAATTCCGGGTTGTATTGCATCACCGTCTCTTTCAAGGCCGTAAAGTTCTCTGTTCTGTCAGCCACATAAGAGATATCATATAGATCTTCATCTATAATTACATACATCATGCCGTTTAACCAGACCACATCCGTACCAGGCTTTGGACGCAGCCAGATTTCGGCATACTGCACTATTTCTATTTCACGAGGATCGACCACAATCAGTTTTGTCTTGTTTTCTTGTATGGCCTTTATCATCCAAAGGGCTATGGTGGGATGATTTTCAGTGGGATTGCTTCCTGTAAGGAGGATTACGTCGGCCTTTTTGAAATCGGCTATAGGGTTCGTCATGGCTCCGCTCCCAAACGATGCGGCCAAACCTGCCACTGTGGATGCGTGGCAGAGCCGCGCGCAGTGATCAACATTGTTTGTGCCGATCACTGTGCGCATAAATTTTTGCATGAGATAATTTTCCTCATTGGTACACTTAGCCGAACTCAAACCAGCTAAACTATCAGGACCGGATTTATCATTTATTTCCAAAAGTTTTTGGGCGACAAGAGAGATAGCATCTTCCCAGCTTACCTCCCAAAAATACCCCCTTTGGCGAATGAG
>JAUVJO010000335.1 GCA_030592345.1 Deltaproteobacteria bacterium | reverse complement strand
CTGGCATTTACGCGCTCTATCTTGACCTCGACTCTGTCTTCTGGTTTGAGTTCTACGCCGCTTACGGGAAGGGTACATTCCATCATATATTCGGTCAGGAGCAGGACGTATGTTTGGCGACGCTTCTCAAGGACCAGAGCTTCTTGATTCTTTCCCGCGAGACGTTCAAGGTATTTCAGAGTCCAATAGCGGGTGCGTTCTTTTTGCAGCACCGTAATGTATCTCACGGGCTCTTTAACGGCTTGAGTGATGAATGCGAGTTCTTCGTCAGAATACACCCTTTCCATGCCGAAAAGTCCCCTCAGTTGACGCTGTGTTACCAGATCAAAATATTTTCGCAGGGGGGATGTCAAGGTCACATAGGCATCCAGCCCAAGGCCTGCATGGGATTCTGGTTCAAGGCTTAACACCAGCCGGCTCAAAAACCGCCGCTGCATCCAATTTTGATAAAGCGTGCCGCCACATCCGTCAATGAGGCGCTGGCGGGGAGGCTTTTGCGATCTGTAGATTGTCGCCTGCCCGTGGTCTCGAAAGAATCGGGCCGCCAGCCAGTTGGCCATGATCATACATTCAGAAACCATCATACGACTGGGGCTTTCGCGATTTATCCGCGTCACTGAAATATCTCCGTTGTCTAGCCAGACATTGATTTCCGGAAGGATCAGTTGCAGCGCAGCGGCCTTCAGACGGATCTCGCGCAGTTTTTGAGCAAGTTCGTAGATCGCTCGAAGCTCAGGATCTTCTCGCACCAGTTGGTTGGCCTGATAATAGGTTAGCTGTCGAGTAACCCTGACGATACTGGGAAATACTTCGTAAGACAGTACCTTAGCCGAGCCGTCAAGGTCAGCCATTATGCTTATGGCAAGGCGATCCTCTCCCTCTTTCAGACTGCAGACGTCTTCTGCAAAGGCCCGGGGAAGCATTGGAATGCGTTTGTCTGGCATGTATATGGAGCTGGCCCTGGCCAATGCTTCTTCATCAACCGGGCCTCCTTTTTTCAGGAAATGGCTTACATCTGTTATATGAATTCCCAGCCGATGTCCGTCTCCTTTAGGTTCAATACTGATGGCATCGTCAAAATCGAGTGTACCCTGGCCATCGATAGTAAGTATCGAAAGATCGGTAAGATCTGTCCTGCCGGAATCGGGCTCTGACTCGACGCCTTCACGGATGAGTTGTCCTGAAGCCTCCATGATTGCAGGAGAGAAGGAATCAGATATGCCGAATCTGTGAAGGTTGAGGTTTTCATCCGGGCTCCAGACACCCAACTTGACCAGGATGTAAAAAGGGTTTTTCTTGGGGTCCAGACCTGAAGATGAAAGGATCTCCTTTCCTGTTTTGTAGTGAGCGCTGTCTTTTTCGTAGAGAGACAAAGATTTTATTATCTCAATAATCTCGTCTTTGTCTGTCGGGACACAAGGGTGCTCGCTTTGCAGGGTTTGACGTATCCAGCGACTCCCCTCGCTAATGATACGGGCCTTCCTGGCCTCTTCTGCAGACTGTGCCGCAATTCGTGCCACTTGCTCGGCGGCATTTGGGAAAAACCGGCCCGTGTTGAACTTAAAATAAAGGCGGTCTTCAAACATTGTCCGCATCACGGCAGAGGTGTGGTCGCCGGAGATTTCGCCATCAAAGCAAAACTCAGCCATGGTCTGTACGTCGATCCATGTGGCCTCGGTATGCAAAACCTCCCATAGTCCCTCAACATCGATCTGTTCCTGGAGCTGCCTTCTTCTTGCCGCTACGGCCCGGAGCTCATCTGTCAAGGCATCTCTTCCGATCTTCGGATCAAGGCGTTTGTCTCCCACGTGGGCCAGCCGGTTTTCTCCGAGCGTTACCTCTCGATTGTGCTCGGTAAGCATCCTGACCTTTTGATTCTTCTGGCCCAAAACAACCGCGCAAATAATCTCTTTGCGGTCAATATATTCGACAATAGTACCAGGCTCCATGTGCAAAAACATAACAACGTGGTTCCCAAAAGTCAACAAGGGTAAGTTTTGGGGCTGAAACTGTTCGCAGGAAATCGTTTTGACTCTTTCCCTCGTGTTTGGTAGCATCCCGATTGCTGGAGCATGAAATCATACCGCCTTATCAAGCCTTACTTTCTGGAAAAGAGGGCTGTCATCTTCCTGGGCCTTTTTTCTCTATTCGTAGTGGACATTCTTCAATTGTTCATTCCTCGCATTATCAAGTGGGCCGTTGACGACCTGGCTGTTTGTTGCACGAGCGCCACGAGGCTCCTTCATTATGCCTTCTATATTATGGGTGTAGCGCTACTGATCGGGATATTTCGCTTTGTCTGGCGTAGATGTCTCATAGGAACGTCCAGAAGGGTGGAAGAGGGGATACGAAACCGACTCTTTTCCCACATCCAGACCCTCTCTGTAGGATACTTTGATGAGACCAAAACCGGGGATTTGATGGCCCACGCCACCAACGACATCCAACATGTCCGGATGGCGGTCGGTATGGGGATGGTGGCTCTGACCGATGCGGTGGTCCTTGGCCTGGCTGCCATTGGTTTCATGCTCTACATTAACGTGACCCTGACAGTGTTTGCCATGTTGCCCATGCCGATTATTGTTGTATTGGCTCGGGTCGTAACCCGGCGGATGCATCGCCTGTACAGGGAAGTTCAGGCATCCTTTGCCGACCTGACCGAAGTGGTACGGGAACGTTTTGCCGGCATCCGAGTGGTAAAGGCTTACACCAGAGAAGACGTTGAAGCCAAGAGGGTTTCAGAGATCTCAAAAGACTACTTAGGCAAAAACCTTAGACTGGCCCGGATTACGGGGGTCTTTTTTCCAGGGATGGTCTTTTTTTCCAATCTGAGTATTGCCGTGGTGCTTTATCTGGGCGGTAGACAAGCCATTGATCTTACGATTACGCCGGGTGATTTTGTGGCCTTTATTAGCTACCTGGGTCTTCTAACCTGGCCCATGATGGCCTTGGGGTGGGTAATGAACCTGATCCAGAGGGGGGCCGCTTCTCTAGACAGGATAAACGCAATCCTTGAAACCAGGCCTGAAATTGTCAGCCCCAAAAGGCCAAGGCCGGCAAGGGATTTCCGGGGAGAAATGGTATTTGATGAGGTTGGTTTCAGGTATGGCGCGGGTCTGCCCCGGGTCCTTTCAAAAATGTCATTTCAGGTGGCATCAGGTAAGACTCTGGGCGTTGTCGGGCCGACAGGATGTGGCAAATCCACGCTTTGCCATCTGATTCCAAGGCTTCTCGATGCCACAGATGGTCGTCTTTTGATTGACGGGACGGATGTCCGCGAGATGCGACTGGAAACCCTGCGGGCCCACGTGGCGGTCGTGCCGCAAGGAGCCTTCCTGTTTTCCGGCAGCATCCGGGAAAATCTCTGTTTTGGCAAGGGGGATGCCTCTGACGAAGAGATCATCCTGGCTGCTCGAGCGGCCCATCTATATGACACCATCATGGGGTTTTCCGACCGATTCGACACGCTCATTGGAGAAAAGGGTGTCACGCTGTCTGGCGGTCAAAAGCAGCGGCTGGCTCTGGCAAGGGCCCTTCTGATCTCAGCACCTATCCTGATCCTGGATGATTCGCTGAGCCAGGTGGATACAGAGACGGCAGCGGCAGTCCTTGCCAGCGTCCGAGAGCTTTCCGCTGGCCAAACCACGGTGATGGTCTCTCACAGAATCAGCCATGTAAGACACGCTGATCTTATTATAGTGGTGGAAAATGGGCACATAACCAATGCCGGCACCCATGAGGATCTTATGGCGCAAGAGGGATTTTACAGCAGAACGTATCGCTGGCAGGAGATTGAGGAAGAATTGGGTGTCGTGAATCG
>JAUVJO010000205.1 GCA_030592345.1 Deltaproteobacteria bacterium | reverse complement strand
GGACCCACAAGGCCGTATCAGACATTGTGATGAAATTGTTGGCAAAGAATGCCGAGGATAGATACCGGAGCGCCTGGGGGATCAAGGCGGATTTGGAAAAATGTCTGAGCCAGTTGAATGCTTCCGGAAAGATCGACCCCTTCCCCCTTGCCCGGCATGATATTTCCGGCAAATTTCAGATTTTCCAAAAACTCTACGGCAGGGAAAAAGAGATTGAAACCTTGATGGATGCCTTTGAGCGAGTGGCCATGGGAGGACGGGAGATCCTGATGGTGGCGGGGTATTCCGGCATAGGCAAGACATCTCTGGTCAGGGAGGTTTATAAGCCCATCACCCAGCAACGGGGGTATTTCATTTCAGGCAAGTTCGACCAGTTTCAACGGGACATGCCTTACAGCGCCGTGGTCAGCGCATTCCAGGAACTGGTGCGGCACCTGTTGAGCGAAAGTGATGCCCGGCTTGGCCAATGGCGGGAGAAGCTTTTGGCCGCGCTCGGCCCCAACGGCAGAGTTATCATTGACGTGATTCGCGAAGTGGAACTGATCATCGGTCCCCAGCCTCCAGTGCCAGAGTTAGGGCCTGTCGAGGCACAGAATCGCTTCAACCTGGTGTTTCAAAATTTTATCCGGGTCTTCTGCCAGCCTGAGCATCCCCTGGTCATTTTTCTGGATGACCTCCAGTGGACAGACTCCTCCTCGCTCAAACTGATGGAACTCATGATGACTGATGAGAATGTGCGGCATCTTTTTCTCATCGGTGCCTATCGCGACAACGAAATCGGCCCGGGCCACCCCCTGATGATTACCCTGGATGCGATTAGAAAAGATGTGCTTAGAAAAGATGCGCTTAGAAAACAAGTCGCCGCCATCAACCAATTGACTTTGCGTCCCCTGAATCTTGAAGATGTCACTCAATTGATCGCTGATTCGTTATGCACCAGCAAGGGGAAAGTAAGTTCTTTGGCCGAACTGGTCACACAGAAAACAGGTGGTAATCCCTTCTTCATAGAGATGTTTCTGAAATCGCTTTACGAAGAAAAGATGTTGGTATTTATCCCCCCAAGTATGGAGGATGACAGGAAAGGTGTTCCACCCACTAGCGGGGATGAAGAAAGAGGCGGTTGGCAGTGGGATCTGGGCCGGATTCAAGCGCTTGGTATTACCGATAATGTCGTCGAACTAATGGCGGAAAAGATTCAGCGGTTAAGTGAAAAAACCCGGGCAGTGTTGCAATTGGCATCATGTATCGGCAATCGCTTTAAGCTGCAAACCCTGGCAATGGTTTACCAGAAGCCTCTTGATCAGACTGTGGCATCCCTGCAGGAAGCTGTTGCGGAAGGTCTCGTGGTGCCCTTTGGCGATGCGTACAAGTGGATTTCCCTGGACTTGAAAGATCCGGCGGTTGAACAAAGTGTTGAATACAGGTTTTCACATGACCGCATTCAGCAAGCAGCCTATTCTCTCATTACCGAAACTGATAGAAAAGCGGTACACCGGCATGTGGGTCAACATTTGCTGCAAAATACCCCTGCCGACCAACGGAAAGAGAGGATATTCGATATTGTCAACCAACTGAACTTGGGCCTCGAACTTATCAATCGTCAGTCAGACCGGGATGAATTGGCTAAGTTGAACCTGATGGCCGGCAGGAAGGCGAAAGCGTCAGCAGCATATGAATCTGCGTTCAATTACTTACGGGTTGGCATCGGACTCTTGGGGGAAGACAACTGGGAGAGGGAATATGACTTTACATTGGCGATATATACAGAAGCAGCCGAAGCGGCACATTTTTGCGCCGAATTTGACCAGATGGAAGAATTTGCTGATGTGGTCCTGCAACAGGCGCGGACGTTGTTGGATAAGGTGAAAGTCTATGAAGTCAAGATCCAGGCATATAATGCGCAATACAAGCTTGTGGAAGCAATGGAAATCGCGTTGCCTGTTTTGAACCTGTTGAGCGTGAGGCTTCCGAAAAAGCCGAACAAACTGAATATCTTGCTGGGTTTGGGGAGATTAAGGTCAGCGATGGCAGGGATGCGAATCGAAGATCTAGTCGACCTGCCGGCAATGAATGATCTGACCAAGCTGGCATCCATGCGAGTTTTGACGAGTGTGATTTCTGCTACCTATTTCGTAAATCCTAAGCTATTGCCGCTGCTTGTGTTTAGAATGGTCAACTTTTCCGTCAAACATGGCAATGCGCCTGAATCCCCCTTCTCGTATGCCCTTTACGGGCTGATTCTTTGCGGCGTGGTAGGCGACATTAATACTGGTTATCGATTTGGCAGACTTGCTCTAAGCGTGTTGGAACAGTCTAAGGCCAAGCAGTTTAGAGCCAGGACAACTCAAATGGTGAATGCCTTCATTATCCATTGGAAAGAGCACGCCAGGGAAACTCTGGCACCTTTTTCAGATGCCTTCCAGAGCGCACTAGACACAGGAGACCTGGAATATGCCAGCTTTTCTGCGTTTTTTTTCTCGCTTTACTCATTTGTATCAGGCAGAGAACTGGCCGAGCTTGAGAGAGACATGGCTCGATACAGTCATTCGATGCGCCAACTCAAGCATGAAACATCCTCTAATATGCATGAGATATATCGGCAGAGTGTCGCAAGCTTGAGGGGGCAATCTGAAGACCCGTGCTCCTTAACCGGCAAGCATTACGACGAACAGCGCATGCGGCCCCTTCATGAAGCGGCGAAGGATAGAACCACGCTTTTCAGCTTATATTACAACAAACTCCTGCTCTGTTATCTGTTTTGCAGGTATCCACAGGCTGTCAAAAATGCAGCAATGGCAGAGAAGTATTTGGACGCTGCGGTAGCAACATTAGGTGTCCCCCTTTTCCGTTTCTACGATTCTCTGGCCCGCCTATCAGTATTTGCCGATTTAAAAAAGTCCGAACAAAGGAGCATCCTCAAAAAAGTAGCTGCTAACCAAAAAAAGATGAAGAAATGGGCGCGTCATGCCCCGATGAATCATCTCCACAAGTTCTATCTTGTTGAGGCAGAGCGCATGCGGGTCCTGGGCAAGGATGACAAAGCAAAAAAATATTACGACAAAGCCATTGACCTGGCCAAAGCGAACGAATACATCAACGAAGAATCCATGGCAAATGAACTGGCAGCAAGATTCTATCTTGAAAAAGGGAACACTAAGATCGCCAGGGCCTACATGCAAGATGCCCGTTATGGCTACCTGAGATGGGGCGCAACGGCTAAGGTCAAGGATCTGGATTCGCGATATGGACAGTTGCTTGGTGACAGCAGTTCATTGAGGGCCGTAACTGAAACTGAAAAGGCCGATTTGACCTTGACAACAACGGGGATGGGTGCAGGGGAATGCCTGGATTTCGCTTCGGTGATGAAAGCCTCGCAAGCCATATCCGGCGAGATCGTTCTGGACAAGCTGCTGGGTCGATTAATGAACATCGTGATTGAAAATGCAGGGGCCCAAAAAGGTGCACTGGTTCTGGAATCCGGTGGCAAGCTGCTGATTGAAGCTGAAGGAACGCTGAAGCAGGACAGTATGTCGATATTACATTCGGTTCCCATAGAGGAGAGCAATAATCTATCGCCTGCCATCGTCAATTACGTGGCAAGAACCCGGGAATATGTGATTCTTGACAATGCTGCCGTGAAAGGCCGTTTCACACATGACCCTTATATCCTGGCCTGCCGGCCCAAATCCGTTTTGTGTGCACCCATTATCTACCAATCGAGGCTTGCAGGCATCCTGTATCTGGAAAACAATCTCATCACCGATGCGTTCACCATTGAGCGCATGGAAATGCTCAAGCTCTTAATCTCCCCAATTGGTGCTTCATTGGAAAACGCCAGGCTTTATGAGAATCTGGAGGATTCCGAGCTGCGTCACAGGGAGCTTTATGAAAATATGGTTGATATTGTGATACTCGTTAGCACAGATGACAAGATACTTATGGCAAACCCCCGTTTCTACAGTACCATTGGAATTCCTTCCACGGCCGGGATGGAATTAACCTTCAAAAAGTGGGTCCATGCCAAAGACGTTTTCAAGGTGGAAGAGCAGATGCTTCCGAGGCTCCTGGATGGCAGTGATGTAAAGGACTTCGAGTTTAGAATCGTAAACTGTCACGGTACGCTCTTCGATGTGGTGTGCAATGCAATATGCATCAAGAAAGAGGACGATCTGGTTGGATTTCAAATGGTGATCAGGGACATCACCGAAGGAAAGAGGGCCGAGCAAGAAAAGAAGAGACTCGAAGCCCAACTCCAACAAGCCCAGAAAATGGAGGCTATCGGCACACTGGCCGGTGGCATTGCCCATGACTTCAACAACATTCTTTATGCTGCAATGGGCTACACAGAGTTGGCCCTAGACGATGCCCCGGAGGGGACTTTGTTGCGAAGCAATTTACAGGAGGTGATCAAAGCAGGGCATCGCGCAAAAGACCTGGTCAAGCAAATTCTCACTTTTAGCCGCCGAACTGAGCACGAATTAAGACCCGTTCAAGTAAAGCTCATAGTAAAGGAGGCCCTAAAACTGCTCAGGGCATCGTTACCCACAACGATTAAGATAAAGGATAACAGCCAAAGCGATTCGATGGTGCTGGCCGATCCTATCCAGGTTCATCAGGTATTGATGAACCTGGTCACAAACGCAGCTCATGCCATGCGGCAAGAAGGTGGCATACTGGAGGTAAGCCTGTCGAATGAGGAGTGCGGAGTGCGGAATGCGGAGTTAGAGCAGAATGATAGACAATCCACAATCCGCAATCCGCAATCCGCAATCGGATTAGCTCCAGGCCCGTACCTTAGATTAACCGTGAGCGACACAGGCCATGGCATGAGCCCTGAGGTGAGGGAACGGATATTTGATCCCTTTTTTACCACCAAAGGGCCGGATGAAGGGACCGGTATGGGGCTTTCGGTCGTCCATGGCATTGTTAAGGGTCATGGTGGCACGATCACCGTTCATAGCGAGCCAGGAAAGGGTTCCACCTTCGAGATTTATCTTCCTGTTGCTGAGCGTGAGTTAGAGCCGGAAGTCGGGGCAGAAAAACCCCTCCCCACTGGAGACGAGCGTATTCTTTTCATTGACGACAAACAAGCCCTGGTTAATATGGGCAAACAGACGCTGGAACGATTGGGTTATGAAGTTGTTGCCAGGACGAGCAGCATGGAGGCATTGGAGCTGTTCCGGGCACAACCTCATGGATTTGACCTGGTGATTAGCGATATGACCATGCCCAATATGACGGGAGATAAGTTAGCCGGAGAACTCATGAAGCTCCGTGCCGATATCCCGATTGTACTTTGCACTGGGCACAGCGAACGTATGTGGAAAGAAAAGGCCAAAGAGATGGGTATCAGAGCGTTTGTCATGAAACCGCTTGCCAAGCGAGACTTGGCTGACACTATCCGGAAGGTGCTGGATGCGTGATGCAACCAGCAACGAGGAACGAGAATATGGCCCGAATTCTTATCATAGATGACGATGTACATATCCTGAGGATGCTCCGCCAGACATTAGAGCGCAAGGGATACGAGGTAATTGAGGCTTCTAATGGCAAGGAGGGGATAAGACTGTATCGGGAGGAGCCAGCCGACCTGATTATCACAGATCTTATCATGCCTGAGAAGGAAGGAATTGAGACGATCAAGGAGCTCAGGCGAGACTTTCCGCAATTGAAAATCATCGCCATCTCCGGAGGTGGGCGTATTGGACCAGAGGTTTATCTGTCGATGGCCAAGAAGCTCGGTGCGATGCGTACGTTCATCAAGCCCATCGAGCGAGAAGATCTGTTGGAGGCGGTTCGGGAACTCCTGAAGTAATTTAGACATGTGCGGTTGGTACGTTGATGATCCGAGATGGAAGATTACACTGAGACAACAAATCCTATTGATGTGAGGGCCATTGAACAGGCCCTTCAAACCCTTAACTACCGGTTGACAGCTCGCGCCTTGAACCTGTGGCAGGGAGACGAATCCGGCTTCTCGCACGGGAGCCTATATGATGATCTGTGTGATATCCTGAACCCCATCACCATAAGCAGGGTGCGCAGAGCTGCCATACCGACCAAGGAAAGAGAGAGGATTTTTCATGCTCTCCTGGGGCACTATCTCCAATACCGCCTTTTCCCTTATGAGAACGAGTTGTTCACATGGATGAAAGGAGCCGCTGCTCATGTTGACGGCGAAAAGATCTACTTTAAAGACATCCTTTCCTGGTGCCAGAAGCG
>JAUVJO010000065.1 GCA_030592345.1 Deltaproteobacteria bacterium | reverse complement strand
TTTGTGGAGGCAATAATTGAGTGCCTTGACTATGAACTAAACGAGCGGTTTTGGGGATGGAGGCGCAATGACATCATCAGGCATACTGACAATGTGGAGAATATGCAACTTGGGATACTGGAGGTGGTTCGCCGCACCACTGTGAATCTCACGGAAAGGATTTCCAGGCACGGGCCGGATGCCTCCCAAGACAAGAACCTGGAAAATGCCTTAAATTGGCTTATGTTTAAGCCTGAAGGTTACTGGTTTCCGTCTGCCGAGGGTAAATATCAAGATGCCTTGGACGAGTTGCGTACGTACGCCAATAACCTTGAAATAGGCACAGCCCATTTTAATGTGGGAACAGAAAACTTGATCCCGCTACTTTTGAGCTTCGCTGACCTGGCGGGGAGTTGTGACGACAACCTGATCAAGCAGCACGAGGAGGACGGCTCGTCAGTCAGCTTTTTTGATGCAGACGACTACTTCTATTACGCTAAAGGGGTCGGAAAGGCTATGGCCGTGGTCCTCCATGCGGTCATGGAGAATTTTTCTGATATCATTAACACAAGCAACGCACATGATATTCTACACCACGCAGTCTATGCCTGTCAGATGGCAGGCGAAATGGAACCCTGGATTATCACAGATGCGTCCTATGATGGTATTTTGGCCAACCACAGGGCCAACATGGCTGCCGAAATCAGCCATGCCCGCTATTTCCTTAACGCAACGGCAAAGGCACTGTCCACCTAAACCGAACGGAATTGTTTTAAAAGATGAACGTCGAACATATTAAAAGATGAACGTCGAACATCGAACATCGAATGAAAAACGAATAACCAATACCGAACATTCAACGGCTATTTCTGTTTCTTCATCTTTTCCTATTCACCATTTCACGCCTTGGCGTGATTGGACGTTCGATGTTCATTTTCTTTCTTCTTTTCCCATTCAATATTCGATGTTGGACGTTCGATGTTCGATGTTCATTTTTTTTCTTTAAGGGAAGAAATTGCCGAGACCTGCGATCGGATCTCGGCCTTGAACTGATTCAAATCCTCTAAAATACCATCCAGTTTTTCTTCCCACACCTTCACAAGCTCCACCTTCAGGGATTCTAAGATCTTTTCAGCCCCACGCCGAGAGAGCTTCCTGTAACGGGCATAGAAACGACACGCAATAAATATGTTAAGCAGGGCAAAGCTTCCCAGTGCGGCCAGTCCTTTGGTGCTGAAGAGAGTGTAAACCCAAGAAAGAAAAAGCCGGATCGTACTGGCCACTCCAGGATCTTCCAGGACCGCTCGCCACGCTGTCTCACCCCCCACTGCCAGGAGAAAAAATGCAACAAGGAGCAGGTAGGTAAGGAATTGAAGCACCTTAAAACTCCGTAAAGAAGGCAAAGAGGGCTCAGCGACACGCAATGCCACAATGTGCGAAAAGCGTTCCTTTAGGTGTTTGAGCCCTTCCCCGACCCCGAGAGTCTCCTGGAGCCGTTCCCGGAATGATTGTGGGAGGTTCTTGCGAAGCGTGCGATGATTGAGCCGGTCTTCCAGCCATTCCAGCCGGCTTTGAAAGGAAAGAGCGCATTCATCCGGGGGAACAAATGAAGAAAGATCTGATGGGGCCTTTTGTTCTCGTTTGAATCGTTTCTTCCATTCCAGGACAAGGAGAGCGAGGCCGTAACCAGGGCCGACAAGGCGGGAGGGATCACTCTTCGATGACAGGATCTGTTGCCTGATATATTTTCCCAGCCAAAGATCAATGGCTTCTTGACCGGCTTGCACCCATGAAGAACGTTGTTTTCCCAGCTCTTTTTCCGAATCCTCAAGAATCCGTTCAAAGCTTTTGAGATTCAGCACTTCCTTCTCAAAAAAGGAGAGGAGCCGTTGGATTTCCACATCCAGATTGGCCGCCTTGATGGCTGTCACCTGTTTGACGTCTCGCTGCTGGGAAAGCTGTTGTCTGAAGGCCGGAAACTGATTCCATGGAGCGACTTGATCAGAATGAAATGCCTCTTGTGCTGAAAGCGCGTATAGGATTGGCTCGTCAATGCCATTTTCCCTGATATGTTCCAGGAAACTCCGGGCCACCTGTTCCATTTGCTTATAACCTGTTTCCAGAGTCTCTCCATGAAAGAGAAGATCCACCTTGTTTAACAGAAAGTAAAAATTCTGCTTAGCCTTGGGCACCGTCCTGAGGAATTCGTAAAAGCGGCCATCAGCGTATTTTTCCGGGGACGTGACCCAGATCAGAACATCGAGATGTTCCATAAATTGCAGCACATGTTCGCGGTGTTCGCCCATGAGGCTGTCAAAGTCAGGCAGGTCACAGAGGAGGATTTGCTGGATGGCGTCGCTTTTGTGAACAATCTCTTTCCAGGCAATATCCGTTGAAGGCAGGGATGGCAAAGGATTCGCTTCTGCATGCCTGTAGATAAGGACACGGTCCGTGTGTGGTCGCCGATGGCTGGTGGAAGCGATTTCGGCACCAGCAAGGGCATTCATGAGGGTCGATTTCCCCACGCCGGTTCCTCCGACAAGCCCGGTCGTAAGGAAGCTGCTTTCAATGGAAGCCAATTCTTGGGAAAGGTTCGCCGCTTCATCCCGTACGGATTCCCTTTCCTTAGCCGTAAAAGAAAAAAGGGAACCTTGGTCCAGAAGATCTGCGATGTAATGGAGTTCGCTCTGGAGCCGCTGAACAGGATGCTTCATGGTTGACGCCTTTGTTGGTTGGCCGTTGGCCGGTTGATCTCTTTAAAATATGTCACAAATTGTAGAAGCTCAAAGCTGAAAGCAAAAGACTCAGTTAGTTCTCTTGCTTTGAGCCTTCAGCCTCCAGCCTTCAGTTTCACAACACCTTCCGACTGGCTATTTCCGAATGCAGTGCCTGCAGGGATTCCACGGTTTCCGGTGGTGTGAGCAAAGACTGAAGGCAGTCTTCGTACCGCTTCCGTTGTTGCTGCACTACGGAAAGGAGTCCTTCTTGATAACGCTTAGCCAATTCCCGAGCGATCTTTTGAATCTCATGATAGGCGAAGAGTTCCACTGCCCCCTTGGTCACAAAGGGCGCTATGACCGAATCCAGGGCCGCATCCAGCATCGAGAAACCACCCCCCACCACGATCTCAAACGATATAATAAGGATGCCCCAAAGTATGGAGGTGGAGTAAATTCCCCATTTCTTATGTATTGGAAGCTCTTGTGAAAGCTTCTGGAATGTTTGTTCCAGCCACGCATCCAGGTGATCGTGTTCTTTCCAGATACGCTCCTTGATCTCTTCGTCGTTGAGCACCATACTGGTTTGGCGAATTATTTTAAAAAGCGGTGAAGTCTCGTCTGACGGCGGAAGCTTTTCAAGAACCGAACGGTTGAACTTTTCAATGGTCAGTTGAACAGGTGCCAGGTCGATTTTTTGCCGGATTTTAGAAAGCGAATCCTTGTGGGTCTGCTGAGTGCTTTCCTTGCGGAACCCAAACAATGCAAAGGCGGTCAAAAAGACTTCTCGTATTATTCGGCGCGGTTTGGCCAGGACATCATACTTTGTAAAGAGCCTTCTAATCTCCCTCTGGAGATACTCCCGGCTTTGTGCAGTAAAGCGTTTCTTCTGTTCATTAATAAGGTCATGGCATGTCTTCTGACAGAGAACGTCTAACTGGCTCAACCATTTCCGGCCTGCCTGGTTTTCTCTTTCCAAAAGGTCGAGGACCCGGCCAAGGCGTATTGTCAAATCATTGGCTCGCCTTGCGTGTTCCTTTTCCCGCAAGTCCTCCATGCCTTGCGTTGAAAACTCCTGCGAAAAACGATGCACAAAATCATGGAATGCCAAGTGTTCGGAAATCCACTGAAACGGATCAGAAGGGGCATACGGAATGAGCCATACCCGGTCGTTTCCAAACGAGATCCCCTGGCCCCGGAGTGCCCCCATCACATCTTGTTCAGTGAGCCGCTCGTCGGTTTTATTAAGCAGGAAAAAGTATGGCTTTTTTTCCTCCATCATCCTCACAAAAAATTGATAAGGCACGTCGTCTGCGTACTTTTCCTGGCTTGTCACGAAAACAACAGCATCTGAAAGCAGATAAAGGTCTTCAGCGATCTGTCGGTTTTCCGCTTCGACACTATCGAGATCAGGAGTGTCCACGATCAGGAGATGGGACCAGTCATCACGGTTATGTTCCAGGATGAAGAGATGCCCGGCTGTTCCGGTCGCTGGGCTGGATACGGAATCTGTCGAGGCCTGGCGGTTCACTTGCAAAGAGGGAAAGGGAAACCCCTTTTCGATAGGGCAGTCTCTGTGAACGTAAAGAATGGGACCAAAGGTCTTAGGCCGTTCCACGCCTGTCTGGCTCAGGGGTTTTTCGCAAAAGGCATTAAAAAGAGTGGACTTGCCCGTCCCTGTCCCCCCGGCAAAGACGACCCAAAGATACGGCAACGCCTCCTTGTAAGAAAAAACAGCAAGTCTTTTGGGGATATCTTCTGACAGCCTATGGATTTCCGCTGCCCCTGGCGTGAGCCCTGGGCATTGTATAGTATCCCAAGAAAGCTTGCCGCCGGTAGAACCTCGGGTCGTCAGCGCAGTTTGCTCGGTTGCGTTTCTTTCTGATATCATCGTTGGATGCCAGATCCTGGGGGAGGGCGTTTTGCGAAGATGAACCATGTCGCTGTCATGCATCTACTCAAAAGTCTTCCATGAAAAGGTTTGCAGTAATCGAACAGAAACTCCGTTTTTGAAAAAGGTACTATAGGCCAAAGCCGCCTGTGTGTCAATTGTGGAAAAGGTCGTATGCGATCGAGTTAATCCGGTCTTGCGACAAACCAGAACAACTCCTTATTGAACTTTGATGGCGAAGCGACTTCAATCTTGAAACCAGCGTCAACAATCATAGAACGGATTTCGTCAACAGATCTGTAGTAGACGGTTGTTCCGGATATCGCCAGTTTAATGCTTTCAAACCGCCACGACCACGACGGCCTTTCCTCAGGCCGAATAGAGGTTCTGATAATCAACCTGCCATCATGGCGAAGGCTGCCAACAAGCCTTTCAAAAGTATGTTTCAATGCATCATCATCCAGATAATGTATCATATCCAGCATGAGAGCTGCATCGGCCAGGCCGGGAACTGACGGGATATCTGGTGCGCGACCATGCTCTATTACTGCCTCATTTCCGAGGGCCGCGGACGCGATTCTTGCCCTCTCGCGGTCAGGCTCGATACCACACACCTTAGCCCCCTGAAACCTCTCAAGACACCATGAGGCAGGCACTCCGTAACCACTGCCGACATCAATAATCGTCCTGATACGCGGACAGGACGCCAGGAAATCGGGCAACTCTGAAAACATGGGATCAAAACGCATTTTGAACCGGGCAAACAGCCTCGGATATGGCTCCGTGTTATTGTATCGACGAAGAACACGATCATGATTTTTTACGGGTTTCTTGATATCCTTTTTCCGACTTTGTAACAGCCCCTCAAGAACAGGTGGCAGGATTAGAAAAGTGCCGATGAGGCAATAGCCTATTCCCAATAGTGATGTTAGTCCGGCGCTTCTCAACAGCATGTGTTGAGCCGAACATAAAACGCCGAATCCGATTATTGTTGATGCCGACGCCATGAAGACCGCCATTCGCACAAGTCCGAAAGACGGGTGGGATGCATCGCCGTATCTCTGATACGATCTAACAAAAAACAACGAGTAGTCGATGCCCATTCCCAACACGATAACTGACAGCATGAGCCCTGGAATGTCGAGGGGGTGACCGATGAGTTTCAAGGTGCCGAGAGTGCTTATGAATGCGAACAAAACAGGCACCAAGGAGATAAGGGTCAGTCTCCAATCCAAGAAGAATAGAAACAAAAGCACGGCAACACTCGAGCCGACTACCAGCAGCATCTTCTCAAATGTCGAAAACAGGAGACTCCCAAGTCTTTCCGAGAAAAACGCGGGATCAAATACCTTGCCTAGAGATCTGTATTTTTCGAAAAGCCCCTCAGCATCATAGCTTTTGTCAACCGTGAGGCTCGAAAATTGAAGCCACGTTGATCTTTCAGGCTTTCCGGCTATCCCTAGAAGGCTGAAATATTTCTCCGGAATATCCATCTCGCCGATTTGGTCGCTAGTCACGCTGAGCGTTTTGTAGAAAGACTCAAAAGCATGTGCCGCAAATCCAAGGGGCAAAGACGCCTTTTCCAGGTCTGCCTTTAACTTTGCGACCCTGTCCCTGTTCCAAAACTGCATCCATGCTTGAAGGTTTTGCTCCCTTCTCACTTTTCCCGGAAAAACCATTGACGGAACAAATGCAGAAGACACAGAGCCTGAAAGTATGTCCTGATCAACTACTTCCAGCAGACTGTCACCTTTGTCACGAAGGTCCTTGACACTCTCTGCTTCCGTCATCACGAATACCTTGTTCGCCATACCACCCCATACTTCAGAGAATTGCCTCTCAGCAGCAGCAGTGTCCCTGCTCACCGTGTTCATGGAACTCAGATCTATTCTAAAGTCTGGTTTTGCAAAAAAGACCATTACTACAGCAAAAACAATAGCGACCCAGGCCCCCATTTTTCCAGCCTTGGCAAACCTGTTGACCAAATTCTGCAAGGGCAAAGCCCTTGTACTTCCCTGAGGCATTGCAGGAAAAACCATTGGGAAAACAGAGTGAACAAAGACAAATGAGAAGAAGACCCCGAGAGCGGTGAACTGACCGAGCTGCTCAAGGACAGGGAATCCGCTGAGACAAAGCGCCGCAAAAGCCCCTATTGTTGTGAGCACAGCGAGTTGTCCCACGGCCCACGCCTCTTTGGAGGCTTCTCTGCCGCGCGTCTCGTGGGGACGATCAAGGAAGAGAAGGTAGGCAATACTGTGATCGACTGTTATTGAGACAACGGCCCCGCCAAAACCGAGTACCATAATGGAGATGGATTCATGCAACAGGGAATAGACAAAAAAGGCAAATATCGTACCTGCTACTGCTGGCAGAAGAGCCAGCAACCCGACCAGAGGTCTTGGAAAAGCGAATATGAGCAAAAGAGCAATTCCCGTTGTGGCTAGCAGTATTGCGATTTTGACATCGCGTCTTATGATTAACTCATTGTCAAGCGCTGCCCTGTATGCTCCTACCGGCGTCAGGGTGACCTTGTGCCCGGATTTGCCGAATCTCGAATTCAGGTCATCTGATATACTATTGATCAAGTCCGTGGCCTTGCGCGCAAATGCCGTATCCGTGCTGGACGTTTTCGAATTTGCCGTTACGAGAAGGTGCCTTTGATCAGATGATATGAGATGGCCCTTGTATATCCTTGTGCCCTCCGAGGGAATGAGGCCGGCCAGTCTGCCCAGCACAATATCTTTCAAGCCAAGAGGGTCTCTTGCGATAAACTCAGCCTGACCGACCCCTTCCATATTGAGCAGCTTCAAATAGATTTCTTCTGCCTTCCCGTGAATCTTCCCGGGATCGAGTAACGGCCCAACCCTTTCTTCAAGTTCCCTCTCAGTGAACATTACCGGCAGGTTTTCCAAGGTATGAAATATCAGGTCAGGTATGAGATTCCCCACCTCTTTTATTCCGACATCTCTGAATAGGTTGCTATCCTGCAGTTTCTCTTCAACCCATTGGCCACATTCAACAAGGACATCCGGATCATCATCTTGAAGGCTGACATCGATGGCCAGTTGGTCGTGTATCGGATGATTTGAAAAGATGTCCATGGCGTCTGAAATTACAGGATCGTTATCAGGCAGGGAACTTGTGATATCCGTGTCGATTTGTATTCGACTAAGAGCGACAAACAACGCAATTGCCGTCACGAGCAGTGCAACAATCAATGGCCGCCAGTTACATGTATTTGATATCATCTTGACCGCAACAAAAAGACAAAAAAAATATCACGAAACCACGAAACTACGAAAGCACGAAAGTACGAAAAAAACACAATTTCGTGTTTTCCTTCTTTTGCGTATTGTGGCTTTAGTCTTGAGAAAAGTACCAGTTACAATTCCGAGACGTTAAATTACCAGCAGTGCAACTATCAGTATGACTAGAAAATGAAGTGCTATGACAACACCTCTATTGCGGTGATACAGCTCATTCATTTTTTGAATATTCCTTAGCCCGCCGCACAGCCTCCTGAATCTGTCCAGTAAAAGATTTTCGTAGTTGTCAGACGGCAGACTGTTTTGAAATGCAAAAGAAGGGTAGACGGCATAGAAGCCATGCTCAAAGCTTTTTAACATAGCATCATAAGGTATTCCCTGCCACGGTGCTTTCACCATGATCTCGGCGAATTTGCGATTCAGGACGCAAGCATGAGTCAAGCTGCGATATCTCACTTCCAGCACGGATCTGTTTCTGGTTCTCCTGGACTTGCTGACCAGGCATCCCAAGAAAATAGCATTCCAGTCAGCATCCGTGGACAAGAATTCGATCACCCTCCTGAGATTCTCAATGCTAAATCTCTCAAAAACTATATCATCTTCAAATATCATGATGTTGCTTGCATCTGCCCGGATTCCCTTCTTCAAGCAGTTGATGTGAGATTCATATATGCCCTGCTCACTATTGACTGGATTTTTCTTCACAATTACAAATTCAACCCTGTCCAGGAGCCCCACTTTACGGAACTGGGTCCTTGCTTCGTCTCGCCTGTCTGCGCGTTCATCTACGGAGATACAGTAGATCTTGTCGAAGAACTTCCAACATTCAGAACTGTCAGAACTGTTCCCTGGTCTTTCCGTTTGCTGACTGTGATCAACCGGGTTGTTCATACTCATTTTTGTCATTGTTAGCGGCTAACGCCTTGGAAACAGCACGTGCTTCGGATTTCGACTACTTGCTTCTGAATAACATAGCTTCATAAATGGCTTGTCCTTTTATCTCCTTGCCGGCGATATTTAGACGAGAGTCAGCCAGGATACCATAATATGAAGGTCTGGATACCAGATGTGTTATTAGCCACCTTATGACAGGATTAACCCCTATTAACAGATCCTTCTTGTCTATTAGTTCCTTTGCCTCAAGGATTGCATGAAAAGGATTGTTTTTTTCGATGGACCTTATCTCCATCTTTGACGGATACGAAGTCTTAATCTCCTCATCCCTTTGAAAGGTGACTGGAAAGACCTTTATCAGGTTGTTGGAACTCTCAATAATTTTCTCTGCCTTGGCTAACATGAAGGATTTCACCGAACGTTTTCTGAAATATGTATCCATAAAGATAGCCGTGTAATCGTCGGCTAGAATCTTGCCCCAGTACCACTTCGACAAAACATCGTCCACAAAAAGCTTGTTATCTTTCCCAACCTTCCAGTAATTATGGTCGTGGTATCCAATCGCACCGTCAATGTTATGTTTTTCATTATCGAGGGCAAACTCTCCCATTACCCGTGCCTTTGGCACTGGAATGATCCAAGAGAAAGCAGCTTGCTTCCGGCCCCTAACCATATCAACTTCATTTCCCAGGGGTTTCCAACCTTCGATTTCACTGATAAAAGTAAATTCAGCTTTAAATCTATCAATGTTTACTGACAAGTGGTACTGATCCAAAGGCTTATAGACGGCATGAAACTCATCCTTGAATCGGATATCACAAGTACTTTTTGAGGCGTGAAAATCGCTTAAAGAATAATGTCGGCTTAAAGCGTGCCTTGTATTCGCTGTCCTAATGGAAATGGCCAATTGTGGGGAAAATACCCTTCTTAACGGATCTGTTCCCAAATGAGCAACTATTTTTATTGTGACTTTGTTTTGAGAGTCGATAATATCAAAGTACCACCATTCGAGATTACCAACCTCCATATTATCCAGGTGAAACGAATCATCTGATGGCAGCACCTTCAATTTCGAGGCATCAGTGATTGATTGACCAGTATCAACTCTCCCGTTGGTTCTGATTACACCTTTATGAATATAATCCGTCATTTTTCTCAAACTATCAATTCCCTTGAAAGTAGGCGTTCACAGGTTCAAAGTTTCCCTCTGAAAGCGGGATTCAAGGTTGCCTTTCTTTCGTTAGCAGTTAGCCTTGCTCGTAGGACGGTTCGGATTTCGGTGAACCCAAAACCCCTGAACCATTGAACCCGTGAACGGTTACCTTGAAATATCGTTGCGATCCAAGATCTCTTTCATACTCGATCCAGTACCTTGCCGTCAACAACAGCCGTGTTTTGAACGGCAAGAGCAAGTGAACTTGGGAAGTTAAGCCTTATTGGTATGCTTGAATGTTGGAATGGGCGTATCCAGAATTTGGGGGATGCATGCTTTTGAAACGACTTGCGCCGCATTTGTGGAGTACTGGAGTAAATCAAGTGCCTAAAGTGAACTAAAGTGAGCTAAAGTGCCTAAAGTTGAAAGACAAAACGAATAATAAAACAGTTTTTTCAAGTCCTTAATCCCGCTAACAGCGGGACTCACTTTAGACACTTTAGGCACTTTAGCTCACTTTTCTTCCATTGCCTGCCAAATTCCAAAAGGATGCGGAAAAGTTGTTGTCTCCCCCCGACTGTTAGATACGCCCTGTTAGAATGGGCAATTGGGGTAACCGATTGACTGGCGTTTGCAGCCGCTGTCTGTTTGAACCTAAAGTGTGAACGGTTCAAGGTTCAAGGTTCAAAGGTTATAGTCTACTGATATCCTCAACTTTATTCATGGCGCTTGAGGCATGATTCAGATTAGCCTCTTTCACCCATTGGGTGAAACATAACATTTGCACCTATCAACGTGTTTTCCTTTTGCTGATCCCGCTTTGCAGCGGGATTAGCACGTTTCAACCCGGAACTCTGAACACTGAACCGTTCAACCCAGGTTGAACATAAAAATATTTCGGTAATCTCCGGAACTTTGAACATATACCTAGTAAAATTCGTTAAGTCAATAAGTTATACTCGATTAGCGGTGACGAAATGATTACACCGGTTTGTTGAAAAAGGGCTGTTTTGGCACCGTTTTGGCATTGTTGAAGGTTGCCTTAGATATATTCCGGTCGCCAAGACGCTCTTATGTTTTGAGGGATATAGTAGGTAGAGAGTGTACCTATTTTATACCCCCTAAAAATACCCCTTGACGATAAGCAGGCATCCGACTATGCTTTTTACAGAAAGCCCAGATTGTCAGAACTTGAGAAAGCCACAGATCACTATAGAGTTTCAGAAAAAGATTTTGGCAAGGCCAGAAGGAGAAATTCGAGTAAGGCGTACTTACAGTACGTTGTCGAGGATTTCGACCGATAACGCAGCCCAATATCTTTTTCTGGAACTCTATAAGAGATTCGGTTTAGCATACACAAGGTCGTGGCATTTCAGGTAAAAGCACGGGGCGACACAAAGGAAAGAGAGAAAAGGAGAGTGCGGACGTGAAACGAATTCTTGGAGTGTCAGTACTTTGTTTGTCTGCGCTGTTATGGGGAAGTGCTGCTTGGGCTACCCCATTGGATTTGCGCACTTTTACTGCCCATGAAGGTGTT
>JAUVJO010000050.1 GCA_030592345.1 Deltaproteobacteria bacterium | reverse complement strand
TGAGCAATGAGCATCAAGAGCAAGGCGCGAAGGCGCGGAATAGCAGGCTATTGCAAGCCTGAGCAACACAGCTATTGGTGTTCATGGCCAGCGAAAAATCGTTATTTGTGGCCTTTCGAGGTATATCTTTATGGTGTCTCCATCGACGACCTTTCTCACTTGTAGATCTTGAATTCTTGTTCCCATCACCCTCTCCTAAAAAGTCTAACCTTCGAACTCGAAACCCACAAAAGGCAGAAACAAAGACAGGAACAAACACCGTCATTAGAAAAAGGGGGAATTGCTGTTTTGTTTTCTGTTTTTGCTTTTACGAAAACCCAAGTCAGCAAATATTGTTCCATGGTGAAGACAGACTGTGAGTCGTTGAGGATGAATGGTTATAACACATTGATTTACATATATCATTTTGTCTGATTGAAGCTTTCTGAATAAGCGGAACAATCCAGGAAGAACCGTACCCGCTATCAAGTTCATATACATATGGACAAATCCGGTGTAAAGTAAGTTGACGATCGCCCTTTTCGTTGCACCTGGGCCAAGAGGAGTGAGATCGTTACAATCAACAATCTTTAATTCATTTCCCCCGGTAGTCTGACCAGGTTCGTCCACAGCGAAAGTCGCAGTATAGATTTTCAGATAATTGATTTCATCCCGCTTTCAGCGGGACCAGAGGGAAAAATCCGAGTAAGGCGTAAATGCGGGTACGTCGTCGAGGATTTCGACCGATAACGCAGTGAAATCAATTATCTAAAAATCTATAGTTTCCACGCGGGGCAGGCATGAAGCATAAGGGGTTTACATAAAAAATCGGCCCTGGTGTGAAAATGACACGGCCTGTTTGTGCGGAATTACGCCTTGACCTTCCAAGGGGCATTCGAGTATCTGTAGATTTTCAGATAATTAATTTCGCAAGGCCAGAGGGAGAAATCCGAGTAAGGCATACATGGGAGCATGTTGTCGAGGATTGCGACCGATAACGCTGTGAAATTATTTATCTGAAAATCTATATAGCAAGTCAATAGGCATCTCTTAAAAGGGGTGAGCCGTTTTTCACGTTATTGCATTGCACAGCAAACATACGGAATAAGGTTTTTGCCATGTTGGCCAATTCACGTGTACATACGGACGGCGCTAACCATGTTGTCAGGGAGACCGAGGAAACTAAACAGATCCAGAGGGTAGCCCTTTATGCTTTTCTCCTCAACCTGGGGCTTGCAGGCCTCAAGGTGGCGCTGGCGTTTGTTTCAGGCAGCCTGGCTGTTACTGCCAGTGCCATCGATTCCGCCACTGATTCGATTGCTTCTCTGGCTGTTTTCGGCGGGCTCAAATTGTCAACCCGAAAGAGCCTCACATTCCCCTATGGATTGTACAAGATCGAGAATGTGATTTCAGTGGTTGTGGCCATATTCATTTTTCTAGCGGGCCTTGAAATTGCGCGCAAGGCCCTGTCGCCACCAGAACAGCCGCCCGAAATCACTCTCTGGGTCATTGGCTGGCTGCTGGCTGCTGCGTTAGCCACCTTGTTGTTCGGCCAATACGCCGCTCTATTAGGCAAGCGCACTGAATCGCCCACCTTGATTGCAGAAGGGCGCCATCGTCAGGTTGATGCGCTCTCTGGTACAGTCGTCCTCTTCGCCGTGGTGCTGGACTATTTTGAAGTACACATAGCCTTTTTCGGCATTACCATAGATCATATTGCTGCCGGCCTGGTGGTTATATTTATCGCCCATGCCGGCTGGGGACTACTCAGCGACGGGATGCGTGTGCTCCTGGATGCCTCGCTCGACCCGGAAGCCCTTGGGCAGATCAGGCGTATCATTGAATCCTCGCCCATGGTGACAGAGGTGCGATGGCTGGCAGGACGCAATGCAGGCCGTTTTCGGTTCATAGAGACCTACGTGGTAATACGAACCGGTGAACTGAAAAAAGCCCACGCCATCAGTCACCAGATTGAATCCGAGATCCGCAAACAGGTGCCTCACGTAGAGCGCGTAGTAATCCACTACGAGCCAGAGGTTCGCAAGCACCTCCGCGTTGCAGTGCCTCTGGCGGACACAGCGGGCAGAGTTAGTACCCATTTTGGTGAAGCACCGTACTTTGCCTTCGTACAGTTGCGTTTGGCCGATGGGCAGATCGAACGGCAAGAAGTCGTTTCCAACCCTCACACCGAGGTTCCCAAGGCCAGGGGGATTCGCGTGGCCGAGTGGTTGGTCAAGCAGAGAGTGGACGTTGTGGCTGTCAGAGAAGATTTGCACAATAAGGGGCCAACATACGTATTTTCTGATGCTGGAGTGGAAGTTAAGGTTTTGCCAAATGACCGGCTGGACAGCGTCCTTGAATCATTTCGCAAACAAGAAGGCGTCAGCGATTGACGGCCTGATACCGAAAAAGGAATGTTCATCCACTACCACCCTGCCGGAATCAGCCAGGTCAAGACCGCCGATGATATTTAGCATGGTGGTCTTCCCTGAGCCGGAAGGCCCTGCCAAGGCCACGAATCCCCCCTTATCTACGGACAGGCTCGCGCCTCTGATCGCTATAGACTTCCAGATAATGATTTTGGGCTGCGTTATCGGTCGTCGGCGTATTACAATACAGCATCCTCCCTCTGGCCTTGTGAAATTTAATATGTGAAAGTCTATAACACCCCCTATCTCCCGGGGTTTCTTAGATTCGAAAGCGTGAACAGATCGTCCGGCAGGTCCTGTTCAAAGGTGAGTTTCTTGTAGTTCAATTGGGTATATTCATCCTCATGGGTCTCAGTGCCCTCAATGGTATGTGTATACTCATTGATCATGCTATCGCTCTTGGCCAGGTCATTATTGGAAAAATCAGATCCCATCCAGGCCTGGGACATCATGGAGGGCGGAAGCTTGATCACCCTGTTGACCTTGGGATTATACATCCACATCTCCCGGCCCTTCTTAAGCGTGCCATTGCCATTATCTTTGGGCGGGGCAATGATATAAAAAAGGCTGTCTTTTTGCCCCTTTGTCCAGGCGTTGATCGTAACGACCCTTTCCCAGCCCGGACGATGAATGGTCATATCCACCGTGGAGACAGAGGCATTGCCTCGCATATAATTGAAACTCGCCTCCACGAGGGCCTGGGCGTCCTGGCCAATAGCGTTTGGACTGAGCGCAATTACAATCAGTAAGTGTAAACACAATGCAGTAATTGGTTTTCTTGTCATGCTTGACTCCTCTTGGGGCCTTTACGCTGCTCGGGCTATTTCGAAGCCGAAATATGCTGCTTAATGGTTTCAAGTAGCTCCTTGGGCTTAATCGGTTTTGGTACATAGTCGTCCATGCCGGCCTCCAAGCACTTGTCTCGGTCTTCCTCCAGTGCGTGCGCGGTCAAGGCGATAATGGGAACACGTTCCGATCGAGCTGAATGCTGAAAGCTCAAAGCTGAAAGTTCGTCGGAAGAAGCTCCATCTTTTCCTTTGAGCTTTGAGCCTTGAGCTTTGAGCTGTGCTTCTCTATTCCGGATTGCTTTTGTTGCTTCAAGGCCATCCATCTCGGGCATCTGTACATCCATCAACAAAATATCATATGGAGCCTTTTCAAGGGCTTCGATCGCTTCTTTGCCATTAGCGACTGCATCGGCACGGTACCCGGATTTTTCAAGTAAACGCAAGACGAGTTTTTGATTAACTATGTTGTCTTCGGCAACCAGAATACGCATTTTGCGTTTCTTTTCTTCGGCAAGCGTGTCGCCCGTGACAGGCGGTTGCGTGGCTGTAACGCCCGTTTGTTTCTCCAAGACCGCCGTAAACCAGAATACCGAACCCTTCCCCTCCTCGCTTTCAAAGCCGATCTCTCCGCCCATCATCTCTGCGAGTTGTTTTGAAATGACGAGTCCAAGTCCGGTGCCGCCATGCTTGCGTGTTTTTGAGCCATCCACCTGTGAGAAAGACTTGAAAAGGCGGTCCATGCGATCCGGCGGGATGCCGATGCCAGTGTCAGTGACGGCAAACCGGATCGTGCAGCGCGTGTCGGTTTCTTCATCCAACGAGACTTGAGCGACAACCTTGCCCTCTTGAGTAAACTTAACTGCGTTTCCCGCAAGGTTGACAATAATCTGACGAAGTCGTCCAGGGTCTCCCCGCAGCCCGGACGGAACCTCTGGATGGATATCACATGCGAACTCCAGGCCCTTGTCGAACACCATCGGAGCCAGCATATCAGTCAGCTCGTCCAGAATCGTTCGAAGAACAAAGTCAGTGGTCTTTAAGTCCAATTTGCCGGCTTCAATACTGGAGAAATCGAGGATATCATTTATAACCTCGAGCAGAGAATCAGCACTGGCACGTGCAGTTTCTGCATACTCATGCTGTTCCGAGGTCAATTCAGTGTCGAGCAACAAACCAACCATGCCGATCACGCCGTTCATGGGTGTTCGGATTTCATGGCTCATATTGGCCAGAAATTCACTCTTGGCCATGTTTGCAGCTTCTGCAGCTATCTTTGCCTGTCGCAGGGCCTTCTCAGCCCGCTTACGCTCAGTCACATCATTTATGATGATGATAAATGTAGCCAGATCCCCATTGATAGGCAGACTATCCAGCGTCACTTCGTAAGCATTCAAAATTACAGTAGAGCCCTCGGTTATTATCTTTGGTTTTCCGTCCGATGTTCTCAGCAGTTCACCCACCCTCTGGCGGTCCTTTGTGGAAAAGAGATCAATGAAATTGAAACCTAACAACTCCTCCTCCGGTCTATTGATCAAGGAAAGGGCTGTCGGATTGGCATAAAGGATTCTTCCATCAAGCATAATTTCAAGAATTCCTTCAGACATCTTTTCCAATATCATTTCAAAATGTTTTTTCGCAGAGAGCAGCTCCTTGGTAACTTCCCGTGGATACATGCTCGTAATCCCGAGTACTTCTTCTGATAAGCGCGTTGGAGAACCGGAAGCAACCTGATCGAGGACAGATTGGATGTGTTGAGCCATTTCTTCAAACGAACCTTTGGCAATACACGCGTCAACTCTCAAATCAGTGATATCTATTTCTTCTTCGACAGCAATACCCGAAAGGATAACAAGGTAAACACCTTTAAGTTTCGGCATCCCTCGAATGATCTTACACAGCTTCCTGCCTTCTATATTGGGCATTACCAGGTCAATAAATATGATATCAGGGGTATAGGTTACCAGGATATCCAGCGCAGAAAGGCCGCTCTGAGCCGTGACGACCTCGTATCCCTGCTCGGAAAGCATACTATTCATGAACTCCAATATGAGTTTATCGTTATCTACGACCAAAATCTTTTTCACTATGGATTCCCCCTGTGATTCAGACTACTTAGTGATGTTTTGACCTGACCTAGTCTAACATGAATGGATCATACGTCAATTTGATATGATTTTTCAAGAGGTTTTGCTGGATCACGGAGATGAAAAGCCCTCAACGGGGACAGCTAGGTGACATGATACGGGCGTATGGAAGAGTTGGGGGGACACAACAATTCTTCCGCATCCTTCTGGAATTTGGCAGGCAATGGAAGAAAAGTGAACTAAAGTGCCTAAAGTGTCTAAAGTGCCCTAAAGTTAAGGACTTGAAGAAACAGTTTTATTATTGAAAAAAAGTGAGTCCCGCCTTTAGCGGGATTAAGCAGTGCGCCTCCGGCTCAACATATTAAAAATAGGCAGAATACCTCAATCCCGCTAAAAGCGGGACTCACTTTAGTTCACTTTAGACACTTAATGTACTCCACAAATGCGGCGCATCTAGTACCTGTCAACTACTGTTGAGCAAGTTCCAACAAAGGATATACTCCCGTTTGAGCCAAAAACATTATCTTAGAATCTATATCAGCAGCTCAAGCCCGCTTCATATACTTGCAAATTTCCACCACAGCGACGGTAATCCAGGTAAGGCTAGCGTATATGAGGATCTCGTAAGACCTGCATATCGACATACACAGCTTCTTGTTCAATCCCCTTTCAATCAACCGGCAATACACATGAAGCGGATTGAGAGAGTGTTGAATACTTAGCATCATATTATGCAATGTATGTTACCCCCTGAGGCTGGCTTCTTTTATAATGTGAACTGTATGGATCGTTGTTCGATTAGAGTCTTTGAGACCATTAAGGATGCAACGACCATGCCATGTCAGACCGCGAGAAGAACATGATGGTATTTCTGAGTACTTACCCGACAGCGCATCAAAAGATATGCGCAAAATTGGGTATTATCACGCATGGAATGGGGAAAATAACGATAGGATCATCTTGCAATTGGTGCGGTTGGATCTCGAATTGGAACACCCCCATGTTCCAAATTGGAACACATACAAAGAACGTAGGCGTTCAAAGTTCAGAGTTCAGAGTTCCTTTTTTTCGTTGACCCTGCTTGTAGGCTAGTCCGCCAGACGTACGGAGGGATGAAACCACGAATCAAGAGTTTTTATGCTTGGTAAACCCTGAACCCTTGAACCTCTGAACGGTTACAAACTTTTACTATATCGAATACGTCTCCAGGTGCCTGACCCTTTTTTCCACCTCGTCTCTTATCTGGCGCATAATCTCAATCGGCTTGCCTGCAGGGTCAGGCACAGACCACTCTTGATTGAGCGCTCCCGGGAAGAGGGGACACGCCTCTTCACAACCCATTGAAACAATCAAGTCAGGTGCTCCAAGGCGAGTCGCTTCCTCAATCGATTTTGGTCTGCGAAAGGCCATGTCCATACCCTTCTCTCTCATGACCTCTTCCATAAGCGGGTTAACCTCTTGGGCAGGCGCACTCCCTCCGCATACCGCTTCAATCCTGTCGCCGGCATAGCACTGGGCAAAGGCGCTTGCCATCTGGCTGCGGCATGCATTTTCTCTACACAGAAACAGGATCTTTTTTCTTTTAAGAAAAGGCGTTACAAGCGTCCCGGCCTTTTCCCTTGCATCTGCCAGAGCCGTGGGGTGGTGCCTTATCGCGCCCGACCCTTCGATCTGTCGATAGGTGAGGCTCCCATTAAAACTCGCGCTAACCGCATCAAAAAAATACTTGGCCGTGAGACTAACTCCTTCAAAGAGATTTTTTCCCTTTGTGGCCCCCAAAGACAAGAGAAACCCCTGTCGCCATTTTTTGCCGGGATCGTTGAGCTTGTGAACATATCTCCTTGCCCATAACGCCTGGGACCGATCAACGAGGGCCTTCATCTGGGCTGTTGGCCCGTAAAAAAAAATAGGGGTGGCCATCACGATGATGTCTGCCTTGCGAAGCAAGGGGTAAATTTGTTGCATATCGTCATCAATCGGACACAACCCTTCTTTCTCGCAAATGCCACATTCCAGACAAGGATCGATATCCTTTTGCGCCACATTCAAATGATATGTATGGGCACCTAGTCTTTCGGCTTCGGAGAGAAACGTAGAAAGAAGGATGCTGGTGTTTCCTTGTATGCGCGGGCTGCCTTGTAATCCAATAATAAACATCTAAGCGTCACAGTAGGTCTCCGATAATATCTTGAAACTCAGGTACGCAAAATATAACGGCACCTACAATATACTCCTTAAGAAAAAGATTTTAGGGTTCAACACAGCCTCGTAGCGAAAAACAGCGGGTTACGGGTTCCAAGCAAGCTCAAAGCTGAAAGCTCAAGGCTCAAGGCTCAAAGAAAAAACATGATTCTGCTGCTTTGAGCTTTCAACTTTGAGCCTTCCATTAGTAACAACAAAGTTAGGTCTTACTGAGCCTTTACTGTACCCCAAAAACATTATCTTGAAATCTATAGAATCATAAATCCAGGAACTGTAATTATTGCGTCACGGAAAACCTCACTTTTTCCATAAAAACTTATCGTCCCGATATCCGTTTCATCAGACTCGCCAAAATGATCTCATCAGTCTAATCGTATATCATCGCAACGAACATTTTCTGTATCTCTCAACGTTTCTGCCTGCCCTCCGATTTTCGATTTTGGATTTCAGATTTTAGATTGAGGCCCCTTATCCTTCATTTCGACGAAGATCATGGGCTGAAAACATTATTCTCAATCAGGTGCGCCTGACTTTTTTAAAATCCCTGTTCCGGGTGATTCTTGTTTAGCCAGTCTAAAACGTCTGCTTTCAGTTCTTTCACAAACTCGATGAGTTCATCGGCATCATGCCCTGTGACACCTCCCACATAGTCATATTCCACGATATTTCTTTTCGACCGGCATGAATCCAGATATTCCGCATCCCCTTTTCTCTCTTTACCAAGCATTAAAGGCAATGCCTGAATGGTCCGGTAATGCTGCAATGTTTTTTCTGCCTTGAACCCTTCACTATAGAGAGGATCGTACATAAGTTGAGTGCCGCATTGTATGCGATCCCGAACCGCCAGTCATCGGAAATGCTTCCGTCCGCATCTTTCAAATCACGATCAATGATCAGGAATAAATTCTCGATCTCTTCTACACTGGTTTTATGGGGGCGCAACCAGCCATTATCCCTCCATTGCTTCAATGTCATTTGCGTTCCCTATTATGAAAATTTTAGGTGCCTCAAGTACTTGGGTGATGAAGTGTTCACTGTTTGATTTTCGTTTGATAAATTCATGTAAAATCAGAACGTGCGGGTTGATTTCTCTGCCAATTTGTCCGGAAACCCCTGATAACATTCCGGTGAGTTTCCTTAGACCCAGTTTGCCGATGACCATCAGGTCCACATCACTTCCAGCCGTTTCTTTATGGCGGGCAATGGACCCGAATACAAACGCTATGTTAATGTTCGAATCCTCTCTTAATGCGTTTTTAAGAATTTCCACCAACCCGATTGTCTTCAGGACAAGACTACGAATATCCTGGTAAAGGGGATTCTCCTTGTTGGCTCGATAGTATAGACGGTTCCCATCTTTTCGCTTCTTTACCAGGTCCAGGCGCAGCAATTTTTTCAATTCTGTCTGTATCGTCCCTGTGGCGTATCCCGAACGCCTCTCAATTTCACGCATGTGCAACTTTCGGTAATTGTTCCGAAGAGTAGGCGAAATATCTCCGCCGGAATTTTAGATGATAATATTTTTGCTAAAATATTCATGATGTATGCTTATACCATACAATTATATCGTTACACCATACAATTAATATATAATTTGAGATTTGGGACTTGTTGCATGTTAACAATTTGTAATCCTGCCCACCAAAACCTCTCACACCAGTTATTTGATTATTTGGTTTATGTCACATATTTAATGAATCAACTCCAACAGACATCAATGCCGGATAAAATGCTCCGGAACATCCGCCCCGTCCCACGCTAGAAAATCAGTATTTAACAGGTTCATATATTCCTCAGCCCTGATGCATCGGTGCTGGCAATGCACACGCTTTTGCGGTTTGCACAATTTGCTGAAATGAAAGATGCGATCCCAAATTCGCACCAATGCTGGCCATGCCGAGTTATTGAATTACTTAAGGTCGTCCGAGACTTCTCGGACTCTTCCTTATAATCTTTTTCTTCTCGGCCTCTTGTCCTCCAATCGAGTTCCATTTGTGTCGAGAGTGGAGACACGACCCTGATCTTTTGCTTCAGACCAGTACATCTCAGCCTTTCTATCCTCCCAACTTGCCATCTACTCATCTCGCTCTTCTTCTACTTGCGCCCGTTCAACGTCTTTTCGCAGACTATTTATGTAGTCCTCAACCCAAGTGTGAACTCTGGAATTGCATTCTCCTTTATTAAAGTGTTCCAACGCCGCAATCCTCCCCATATAATGCAAACTGTCTGGACCAGACCACCCCTCAGACCAAAAATTTGCTGCCAGAGCCCCTTTGACATCATCCCTGTCACCATAGCGCACTAAGAGTTCACGAACATAGCACCTCTTGTCATTTGAATGAAACAAATGAGGAGGAACAAAACCGGCCGCGTGCTTTGCCCTTTTCTCCGCATCTTCGTCAATCCACTTCCACAAATGCGAAGGATCAAATAGCCACAATGTGCCTGCCTGTTTATCTAGTGAGCCTGTTTCGCCTTTTAACCAAAGTTCTAAATGAAAATTCCTCGTATCGCGGGAAAAACTCAAATAGTTGGCAATTTCCCGCCATGTCTCAGCAGGGTATAGTTGGGCAATTATCGTAAGCACTTCAGTTGCTCCAGAATAATGTGATTTCACTATGCTATTCTCCATACCAAAGGCTTCCAATAGCACTTTTCTGAGTCTCTTAGCGGCGTCAGGATGTTGCTTAATCAATTTCTCGGCAACTTCCTTCCAACGGTATTCAATATTTTCTCTTGCCTTTAGTCTGTTCATGCCTCCAAAGAATACCTCATGGCAGAGTAAATCGAGCGTCAACTGCCTTGGAAGGATCTTGCTTTTTTGCCGATAGATGTAATAGAATATGTACAAATCCAACAGAATCTCAGCCCCAATTCCTGTTGGTTCTTGCATGAGAAAGTGCGCCCACTTGCGGAATGCATTCTCTGAGAGAGAGGTTATCATGCCTCCATAACTAAAAAGCCGTAATTGACCAATTTCGAATGCACCTGCTTTTGCCGCCGCAAGGATTCTTGCCATGGCGGTATCAGTCTTACCCGACCGCCATGTCAATTCCGGCAACAACTTTCGTAGTCTCGGTTCTTGGGAGACTTTGGACAGGGTGTGTTCCCAAAGGTCCCGGTTAGTCTCAAAAATCCTCTTGAGATAACCTCCCAAGAAGAAAGCAGTCGCGTCTTGCTTTTTGCCTGCTGTTTCTATAAATGATTTTAACAACAGAAACTCCGAATCCGCCTTTCCTAGGGCATATCCGAACCTGTGCCCATTTGTCGCATCAGCAGAGAGCAACCAAGAAACATGAGGTGTCAATAACTCTGGCGAATTCATTACTTTGCCCGCAAGGTCGTCTAGTATTGCATTAAGTTTCTCCTCTTCATTACCCTCGTTGCCGAATCTGTCCACAAGAAGGTCCATCCCCACATATCGCTTAACCAAGCTATCGAAATCACATCCCACGATTTGATCTCTCAGTTTGACCCATCTCTCAAAACTTTCAGGGCTCAGATATTTTCGGTCGTAATGTATTATTTGCTCGATTACTTCAACAAGCTTCCTGCTATCCAACCAGGGAAGCTTTGACAATTGTTCAAACGTATCGATAACCATCGGCGCCAAATTTGCCATCCAACTCAATCGTCTGCCTCTGCCCATGATGACATTTAAGGCCTTTTTGCGGATTTCGTCATCAGGAGAATTCATTTCTTGCAAGAGGAGTAACCATATTTCCCTGTATGCATCGAATAGCTCACCGTAAGTCTTCGGACGCCAAAGGTCAGCATTTGGCCGTGCACCCTGAAACTCGCGTCCGACCATACGAGTGTACGGACCTGTGTTTAGCCCGACATCACAAGCCCTAAGAGCCAGTAATCTCTTCCCCTTAGATTGTGATCGAAGTGCTTCAGCCAATATTGAAATCCTTGTCTCGGGCGGTGCTTCAGTACTTGAAACAGGACCCAGACCAAAAGCAAAGAGTCCACAGAAAATCCCACTTGCATTGTTGCTATAAATATCATCGGTCTCGGCTTCCGCCAAAGCAAGAAGCAATCTGGCTGCATCTTGGAAGAGTTCCGACCAGACCGCGATGCGCTCCAAAGACCAAACAATATCTTGGCGTCCTTCCGTGAACTCAAGTAAGGCTTGCCTGGTCCAACGACCGATTGTATTCTTGAGACACCATAATGCTATATCGGGAGCAGCCTCAGTTAGATAACGAAAGAGCTCCGCCCCCGATGCCGTCCTAAGGAGCCTTCCGTCAGCAAAAGGGCCCGTATCACCCAGAAGCCTTTCCACGGCTTTCATTCCAGCAATGCTTCCACCCATGTATGGTATTCTTTCGAGGAACCTTGGCAACAAGTCCCGTGGGGCATCGGCAAAGAAATCTTCAAAATCAAGGAAATCTCCTTGAGTTTCAAGCCAGTCGTGTGTCAAGTGAACCGCCAAAGGAAAAGGGGTTATGTAAAGATAGTGTTCTCCTTGGAGGACTCTCCTTTGTCTTTGTTCTTTGATTATTTCGGCAAAACGGTTCCATTTGGCATCAGAAACGAATCCAAACTTGGATGCCACCCATTTGGCCTCTTCATTTAAACTACCTTTCCACCCCACCTTTTTGAAAATCGAAAACCCTGTTAGAACTCGCTTAATATCAAGAACAGTTGAGGATGCTGGATCCAAGCGTCCCGCGATCATTCTTTCTATTAAGTTGTCATCATTTATGTGAAGCAAGTCCTCAGGGGATTCGCCACGACTGGCCAGGATGTTTTCGGACAATAGCATGGCAATCTTGGGATACCCCTCAGAGAATCTGGCGATACGACCAGTCGCATCTGCTGGCATCTCAGGATTTTCATTCCTTATGAGGAGCTTAATGCAATCTTCGCTGATTGGGCTCAAAACAATTTGGTCGGAGGGGGTTCTCGTAATGTCGGGGGATATAGTTATGAGGGCTAAACGGTCACATCGAGAACCGAACTGCCTTATGTAGAAATCGTGACCCTGGGCATCGCACTCATCAATTACTAATATAGCGGATACTTGATCGTCTCTCTGCAAAGCAGACAGTGCCTCAGAACCAGCAAAATGCTCATGGTAGGAGTATATCGTTCTGTTTCGAAGGTCCGGTTCAGAGAGTGCTTCGTATACCATCCGGGTTTTTCCCAAACCCGATAAACCTGATACCCTTACAACTGGACATCTTCCGTCACGGGCTCGGAGAGATCCCCTAAGACGAGTTATTATCTCAGATCTCTTTTCATCTTGAACAAATTCGACTGGCTGACATACATCACTGTTTTTGCCCCAACTTTCATAGTCAAGACATCTCTTGTAATCAGGTTTAAGCGACAAGACAACGGAGGGAAACCGATTTGTAAAACCAAGCAAGTGTGTTGACGTGTACAGTCTGACCTTTGCATCCTTGTACCCAAGTCTCCTGAATTCGTCTAATAAAGCCTGTTGACGTCGATTTCGTAGCGTACCTGTAATGTCAGCGAAGAGGACCAACACATAGGTGCCGCCTTGTTCTAGCAACCGGCGTATTCCCGGAGCCAAAGAATTCGGATCAGACTTATCACATATTTCTTCCTTGCATTTACGGGGCTTCAAATCTGTCGCCTTAATCTGGAAACCTGACACACCTTTTGGAATAATATCATCTCTGCTAGGGTGAACGGATTCTTCTATGCGCGCGTCCAATCCGCCATCTGAGGTGTTAATACACTGGGGCACACAGACAAGCCGTTGTGCCACTCCAGTAAAGGCCGCCTCTGCCCAGAGTAGCCGCCTGAAGAAAGCTAGTGCATCAATTTGGTTTAAGCCTGTGATGTTTTTATCAGCGATTTCGAAAGGATGTGGCATTGGAGGCCTCCATCAAAAACATATTGCGGTTCTCCCTTGAATCGATCATTCCAGAT
>JAUVJO010000345.1 GCA_030592345.1 Deltaproteobacteria bacterium | reverse complement strand
GAAGGAAGCCATCTTCAAGATCCCCGCTATCCTTGCAAGGTTGCTTGAGATACCGGAAAAACATGTGACCTTTGAAAAGGCGAGAGGTGCCACCGCTCCAGAGGTAGTGTTGAGAGCTGGCAAATACACCTTTCTTGTGGAGTTCAAGAGTTCCGGCACGAAGGCGCCGCTGCAGTTGGCTCTGGTGCAGATTAAAGAGGAAAGGAAAGCTTTAGGACAGAATGTCATTCCCCTGCTGGTAGTTCCATACATGGGAGAAACCGGACGCCAGATTTGCGACGAACACGAGGTCGCCTGGCTCGATCTTTCTGGAAACGCTCATGTCAAAGCGGCGGGACTTCTCATCCACATTGAGGGTAAACCCAATTTTTTCAAGAGCGCTGGCCGGCCTGCCAGTGTCTTTGCCCCCAAGAGCTCACGAATTACGCGACAACTACTGATCGAACCAGGTAAAGCTTTCACTCAGCGGGAATTGTCCCGGGTGACTGGTTTAGACGAAGGACATACTAGTCGTATTGTCCGCAGACTTGAGGAAGACAGGTTGATCATAAGGGACAAGCAGGGCTCTCTAAAGCCCTGCGACCCAAATCAATTGCTCGATGCCTGGCATGAAGCCTACGATTTCAGCCGACACCGTCTTATTAAGGGGCATATCGCTGCACGATCTGGCGATGAACTCCTGCATCGGGCGGCCGGTATCTTACATCAACACAAAATAGATTCTTCAGCGACAGGCTTGGCTGCAGCCTGGCTATTCACGCGTTTCGCAAGCTTTCGGATTGTCACTTTCTACTTTGCCGGTCTACCGGATGAGAACGTAATGCACGCTCTTAATTTCAGGGAAGATGAACGTGGAGCCAATACTTGGCTGGTCCTGCCTAATGATGAAGGGGTTTTCCAGGGATCCCAGGTTCGGGACGGAATCCGGTCTGTCCATCCGGTACAAATCTATTTGGACCTTAAGGGGCATCCAGAGAGAGCTTCGGAGGCAGCGTCCATGCTACGTCAACAATGTTTACACTGGAAGCGAAATGCCTGAAAAACCTTCTTTTGCGTCCCAGTACGGAAACGAGCAGGTTGAGTTCGTGCGACAGACCTGCCTTTACGTAGCAACAAAACTGGGAGATCTTCTGCACGACCTTATCGTTGTTGGCGGACTTGTGCCTTCGCTCCTGATCCCCAAAGGGTCTCTTTCAAGAGCTGAAGATGCTCATATTGGAACCATGAATCTTGATCTGGGGCTCTCCCTGGCGCTTCTGGATGCTCCCCGATATGAGAATCTGACTTGCAGGCTTCGTGGGGCGGGATTTAAACCGGATGTCAATGAGGCAGGAAATCCGACTTTTCAACGTTGGAAGATCGAACCATCTTCTGCCTTGAAAATAACTGTCGATTTCGTCATTCCTCCAAGCCTTCATGAGGATGAGGGCGGAAATCTGCGCCACATAGAGAAGGATTTCGCCGCTGTCATAACGCCGGGGCTTCAATTGGCTTTTAAAGACAGACAAAAAGTTGTCTTACAAGGAAGTACGCTGCTAGCCCGAGTTTCCTACTTATAGACCATCATATCCCATAACCACCTGAAAGGAAAGAAGATTATGCCACAGGCGGACTATGCCCTAAAAATATCATGCGAAAATCCATCAAATACCCTTTAAAATAAACCTTGACATTTCGTTCCTATGCCCTAAAGTAGTTGCAGGACATCAAGGAGGAGGCATGGAACGACTTGAAGCCAAGAAGATCAGTGGGCGGACCTATTATTACTATTCCGAGTGGGCATGGGTAGACGGCAAGTGTCGGCGTGTATGGCAAAAGTACTTAGGAACACTTGAAAATATTGCAAAGGCGGTTGATGGAGGGCCAGATCCACTATACGCCGAGATTTTCCAGTGGGGGTTGCCAATTGCGTTGTGGAAAGAGTGTTGCTTGGCCAATGTGATAGAGAAGATTGACAAACTATGCCCTAAGCGTGATCAGGGATTGAGCGTAGGAGAATATTTGGCCATTGCCGCCATTAATAGAGCGATCTGTCCGAATAGCAAGCGATCAATGTGGGAGTGGTTTTCACAAACGGTTTTGCTAAGACATCTTCCTCATGCTTCGAAAGCAGCGTTTACATCGCAACGTTTCTGGGATCATATGGATAAAATTAGTGGCGATGCCGTATTATCCATTTGGAAAAGTATTCTAAAAGGAGTGGCAAAACGGGAAGCGATAGACTTATCTTCTATCTCTTACGACGGCACGAACTTCTATACTTTTATTGACACGGTTAACGTTCGTTGTCACATAGCAAAGCTTGGGAAGAATAAACAAGGGCGCAATAATTTGAGGCAGGTCAGCTATGCTCTTTTTTGTAGTGAAGATGGTCATATTCCGTTATTCTACGATACTTATGATGGAAACCGTAATGACGCCAAGCAGTTTCCATTGATATTGAAAAAATTTCATAAATTTCTTGTCGAGCTTTCCGGGAAGAATTGTGCTGTACCCCAGACAACTCTCATCTTCGACAAAGGCAACAATTCTTCAGATAACTTTGCCCTCATCGATCTTCTGAAACTAAATTTTGTCGGATCGGTGAAACTTGATCAGCACAAGGATTTGGTGCAGGTACCAAACAATGATCCAATCTTTGAAGCCTGTCCCGCCGAAGGCGGGATTGAATTGGAGGGAACTAAGGCTTTTCGAGTCAAGAAGGAGGTTTATGGTCAGCAAAGAGTTATCGTAGTCACTTACAACCAAAATCTTTTTAATGCCCAGTGGCTTACCTTGCAGAGCGACATTAGCAAGGCTATTAAAAAGCTGTCGTTACTACGACAAAAACTGGAAGATCGTGTTAACGGCGTCATTACACGTGGTAAGTCGCCGACTTTAGAATCTGTACAAAAGCAATACAAAAGTATTCTTCACCGGCAGCATCTGAAGGATATTATTGCCGTTACTGTTAGTAAAGGCTCAGATGACATTCCTCGGTTGGAGTACGCTATCGATACGGATGCTGTTCACAAGCTTTCGATTACTTACCTTGGCAAAAATATCATAATCTCCAACAGAAAGGATTGGGACAATGCAAAAATCATAACAGCCTATCGCAGCCAATACATCATTGAAGCTGTATTTAAGGAAATGAAGGATCGAAATACGGGGAGTTGGTGGCCGATGTATCACTGGACAGATTCAAAAATCAAAGTTCATGGGCTTTATTGCACTATTGCACTTTTGATAAGAGCCTTGATGTTTCGACGGATAAGGAAAGCTGGTCTTCGTTTATCAATGAAGCGCATTCTGTCAGAATTGGATGCCATAAGAGAGGTCGTAAATATCTATCCCCGCAAGCGTCGGCAAAAGACGGAACGAAAGCAGACAGTACTAACCAAAATGTCTGAAGTTCAACAACAATTGATGTCCATTTTGATGCTCAAGAAAGAACAAAATGGTGTTTTAGGGTAAGGACGCCCATCATACAACATATTGAAACATCAGCCGAAACAGGAAGTGGCCTTCATAACTAGGAAACTCGGGCTAGCCTGGTATAACCAAACACTCGTTTACAACCTTTTGTTTGCTTGTGCCTCCAGCACCCTGAAAGACTTCGGCTTAAATCCCAAAAACCTGGGTGCCAATATCGGTATGACCGCAATTGTGCATACTCATAACCGGCGCCTGGATTATCACCCCCATATTCATGTCGTCGTGCCCGGCG
>JAUVJO010000181.1 GCA_030592345.1 Deltaproteobacteria bacterium | reverse complement strand
TATTCTGAAGACTCATGACATACTGTTTGCCATCCATACCCGCATACATTCTCTTGGCCGCACGGACGGTCGAGTCTCTCCAAAGGTCAAGCACCTGCATGTGCTTGACTTTCATGTACGGTCCCGGCTGTACGCACTTCTTCTCCTTCACGGGTAGCTTCACTTCCGGCCTTGGTGGGGCCGTCCCGTGGGTATACCAGATCGGAAATGTCAAAAGAACGAGTCCGATCACAATGCCGGTGATAATCTTACCTCCGTCATACATCCTCAGCATCCTCCATTCCCGGAAGTGGTTCACCCCGATAATCTACAGTCCTCTTCTTTTCTCCCTCTAACACCATGGCATTTGCCACCATCTCGTGAACACCCGTAACCTCACACTCGGGCACCCAGTATTTCATGAGATCCGGGAACACGGCCCTGTCAATGGCACAAATACAGGAAAGCATGTTCACCCCGTATTTGTCGTGAACGTACCTTACGGCATTTGCCCTGGGGAGCCCACCTCTCATCCTGAGTTCCACATCCTCCCCAGCATTTAAGCCGGACCCGCCTCCGCAGCAAAAGGTTTGCTCTCTAATAGTCGTAGGAGGCATCTCGTAAAAATGATTGCACACATTATTAATAACGTATCGTGGCTCCTCCATAAGCCCCATGGCCCTGGCGGGATTGCAGGAGTCGTGGTAGGTAACCTTTAAGTTATCGTTTCGGCTGGGGTCTAATTTGAGTTTGCCGTGTCTAATCAGGTCTGCTGTAAATTCGCAGATATGAACCATTTTCGTCCCACTTGAGTTCTCAAACCTGGTGCCCGTGATAGGAGAGACCGGCGTCTCCAACTTGGTCCCCTCTGTAAGGTCGTAGTTCATAGTAGCCATATATTGGTTGATCACACGCCACATATGGCCGCATTCCCCGCCAAGGATCCATTTTACCCCCAGGCGTTTCGCCTCCAAATACATCTTGGAATTGAGCCTCTTCATCATCTCATGCGAGGTAAAGAGACCGAAGTTTCCACCCTCAGAGGCGTATGTACTCCACGTGATGTCGATCCCCAGCTCATGGAAAAGGGCCATGTAACCCATGCACGTAAACGTACCAGGATCGGCAAACACATCACCGGAGGGTGTGATAAAGAGGACCTCTGCCCCTTTTCGGTTATAACTCGGCTCCACCCGGACGCCCGTTACGTCCTCTAACTCATCCTGGAAAAATTCCAACATCCCCTTGTATGCATGGGGCTGAATGCCCAGGTGATTGCCCGTCCTGTAACAAAACGCCACAGGGGCTGCGATCCAGTCGATGTTAAGCCCCAACAGATTTGTCAACTCCCTGCCGATGATGGTGATATCAGCAGTATCGATCCCGTAAGGGCAAAAAACCGAGCAACGCCTGCATTCACTGCATTGATACAAATAGTACCACCATTCTTTTAATACATCATACGTGAGGTCTCTTGCTCCTGCAAGTTTGCCAAAAACCTTGCCCGCGATTGTATAATTTCTTCTATAAACCGATCTGATAAGCTCTGCCCTCATAACAGGCATATTCTTTGGATCTGCAGAGCCGATAAAAAAGTGGCATTTATCAGCGCAAGCCCCGCATCTTACACAGATGTCCATGAAGAGCTTAAGGGTGCGGAACCTGTCGAGCCTGTCCCCGAACGCATCCATGACGATCTTGTTCCAGTCCTTGGGCAGCTTCCAGTCTTCATCCATGACAGACCATTGTCTTGGGTTGGGAAAGTCAACCACCTTAAGGCGTGCGGGCTCGCAGGCAAAACAATGCATACTCGGCAGGATGTCAACAGGAGTGTTCATCCACCCCCTCTTAAAGAAAGACGGGCTATGGTCGATGTCTAATACTTCATCTTTTCTATGTCCTCCCATTACGTCTTTTTGTTTAAGATCTACTGGCATGTTGACTCCTTTTCATGAATTACTCTTTATCTACTGGCAATCCAGCGTCTTTCATCTTCTCTCTGAATTCGTCTTCGTATGCCTCGTATGTGTGAACCTTAACAGGGTAATTCCAGGGATTGATGTGCCTGACCACCCGGGTATTATTCGAGACGTTTCTCGTGGGGCTGAGAAACACGCCTGCCATGTGTGTTAGCTTGCTAAAAGGAAAGTACGCAAAAAACACGCTCACGAGAAAAAGATGGATGTAAAAGATCACGCTGATCCCCTCCGGAATCACAGGATGAAAAGCAACCAATCCCATGGTTAACTCTTTGATACTCACGACGTCAGCCTTGAAAACATAACGCGTCAGAACACCTGTGGTAACCAAACCCAGGATCATAAATAATGGGAAGTAGTCTGCAGGAAGGGATATGTATCGGAGCTTGCCATCAATAATCCTTCTCAGCAAAAGAAACGTCACAGCAGCCCCGAGCAAGAGGCCGCTTTGATAAACGGTAGGGAGAAAGAACTGGAAAAATCCGTCCACGTTTTCGATGATCTTGACAAAGAAGGGCATAGGCTCGGTAAAAAACCTGAGGTGTCTCAATATTACGACGAGAAAGGTATAATGAAAAGCCATGGCCCCCAGCCATAGCCACTTGGCAGACTTGTATTTGATCTCTTTCCCGTCGCCAAACTCAAGCCTGGTATTCCTGAACAGGGAACGGAAACAAAGGACTTCCAGTATCATCCGGCAGACAACGCCCCCGGTGGTAAACGGGTTATCTAACTTATCCACATAGCTTCTCTTGATCCACGGAAGAGTCTTCTGCTGTCCACATGTAGAAGGGATACGAAACGGCACAGGGGATTTCCCCCATTGTATCACCCGGTAAACAATCCCCACAAAAAAAGTGATCGCGGCAAGATACGGAATCACCACCCCAAAAAGCCACTCCAGATGTGCCCCCCACACGCCCACAAAAGCTATTACAACCAGTCCGAAAACTGCCAAGAAGGAAACCGTAAGACTAATTATGATATGCATTTACTTTTCCCTCGCTTCCTTGTTATAGACTTTCACATATTAAATTTCACTGTGAAATATAATATGTGAAAGTCTATAGGTTATCTGTTATTCACTTAAATGTGTCTGGCCTTCCTTGAGACCACCTTCATAGTCAGGGCTCTCATAATTCTCAGGGAGATCATATGCAAGACCTGCCATTTTTAGTAGTTTATGTGACTGATTCTTCACCGCACTAACCCTGATGTCAAAAACTTTCTGCCTGCACTGCATATAGACGTCAAAACTAAGCAGAGCCAAGTCATCTATTCTCGACTCAAATTCTGCCCACTCTTCAGAGATCCCTTCTTTTAGGATCTCTTTTCCAAGTTCCTTTCTAATGACCTTCTTTAACCCGAACACGAAATCGACGGCCCGGGATGGAAAAAAATCCTGAACAGCCCTCACCCTCAAGATATTGTCGATAGATAGAGGTATTTTATCAGATTTTGCTCCTTTCAGGAGTTCGTCATATATAGACTCTATCCCTTCAGCGATGGTGTGGCCTACTGGATTGGAGAATTGATTCTTTTTCGTCTTCAAAAAACTTTGGCCCCCTTCAGGGTAAGTCTGCACTACAACCTCACACCATTTTTTTACTATGGGCGACTTTTTTTGAGCTAAGAGATCCGCAAGGCTCATAATAGAGGACATTCCTCATGGTTCCGGTAAGAATCTGTTTCGGAATGTGACAATGACTGTTAAATGACTATTAACTGTGAGTGGACATACACAAAATGGCCCTGCTTGTCAAGACAAAAAAGGGGAAGTGCAAGAGAAAAGAGAGAATACCACTTAATCCGACACCTGGTTAAATACCGTGCCCACAAAAGCGTGAAAACCCTTCAGATCGGTCCGGTAATCGCAGGGCAGACAAAAAAAGAGCCGGCCCCAAATGGTCGGCTCCCGGATATCCTATAGACTTTCACATATTAAATTTCACAGCGTTATCGGTCGTCGGCGTATTACAATACAGCCTCCTCCCTCTGGCCTTGTGAAATTTAATATGTGAAAGTCTAAAAATGGTGCCGGAGGTCGGAATTGAACCGACACGAGCGCAAGGCTCGGAGGATTTTGAGTCCTCTGCGTCTACCAGTTTCACCACTCCGGCTTGTTTCTGGCCGAAGTCTAGGAAAGGTCCCCCTCTTTGTCAATAGAATTGTCGGTTTCGATATCCCTTGACACTCAATGGCAGAGTGCCTAAAGTGAGCTAAAGTGCCTAAAATTGCAGGACCAAAAACCAATTTATATAATTGCCTTCAAGTCCTCAATCCCGCTAAAGTCGGGACACACTTTAGGCACCTCATGTTGCAAAGTTTCCAATTGTGGCCGTGCTGATTACAAATCGAGGAATGAAGGATGACGCAATCCGCAATCCACAATCCACAATACTAATAAGGAGTTGCCCATGTTTGGTATGGGGATGCCGGAAATTATACTGATTCTGGCTATCGCTCTGATCGTCCTTGGCCCGAAAAAGCTTCCTGAGATTGCAAAATCACTGGGCCGAGGTATTGCCGAGTTCAGGAAGGCCACCCAGGACTTCAAGGAAAGCCTTGACGTAGATGACGACCTCAAGGAGGCCCGGGATAGCATACGAGAAATCAAGGGGGAGATCGAACAAACCGTCAAGGAATCAATGACCGAAGGCGTTGCTCCTGGCAACAAAGACAATGTGGCAAACAAAGACGCTGTGTCCGAAGAAGATTTGGAACATACCTTTGAAGAAGACATAGACGACATAAAGGGACCTCCACGGAAGCCTGTCGAAGACCGCTCTCACCAAGAGGCAAAGCAGATGGAGCCTTCCAAAGATGCCTGAAGACGAGAAGATCCCGTTCACCGCCCACCTTGAGGAGCTTCGAAAGCGCCTGATCATCTGTTTTTGTGCCGTCGGCATCGGCTTTGTCATCTCCTATTTTTTCTCCAAGAAACTTTTTGACATCCTCATGCGGCCCCTGCTTAGTGTGATGCCTCCGGACGAAAAGCTTATCTACACCGGGCTTCCCGAGGCGTTTTTCACCTATCTGAAAGTCGCCTTCCTGGCAGGGCTCTTTTTGGCTGTGCCTGTCATCGTGTACCAGCTTTGGATGTTCATTGCCCCCGGGCTCTACGACCGGGAAAAGCGCTTAGTTTTGCCCATTGTGTTCCTTTCCTCTGTCTTTTTTCTGGGTGGGGCACTTTTTGGTTACTTTGTTGTTTTTCCCTTTGGATTCAAGTTTTTCATGGGGTTTGCTTCAGATGCCATTAAGCCCCTCCCATCAGTGAAAGAATACCTGAGCTTTTCAACCAAGCTCCTCTTTGCCTTTGGCATCGTATTTGAGCTACCCCTTTTTGTCACCTTTCTGGCAAAGCTCGGGATCGTGGATGTCCCGTTTCTCAAGGCCAAGCGCAAGTATGCCATCCTCCTTTTCTTTGTCTTTGCAGCCATCCTGACGCCCCCGGACGTGATCACCCAGGTCTTGATGGCAGGGCCATTGATTCTGCTCTACGAAGTGAGTATTTTCGGTGCCAGGATCTTTGGCAAAAAGAAGGCAAAGGTAGATATCAAGGAGACACAGGAAAGGGCTGGATAGGAGGTTTTCTCCTTGACACACATGCCAAAATCTGCTAGCGGGAAAGAATATTGGTGTATGATCAAGTGGTTAGTATTTTGCTTATAATATAACCATATGAAAGGGGGTGAAAGCAAATTATGAAAAAACGATCATTAGCAGTGTTATTGGTTGCATCCGTGGCTGTGATGTTCCTCTTTGCAGGCGTTTACGCGACCCAGGAGGTACCAGACAACGTCGTCATGGATTCAAAGGTCTTCCCAAAACACAAAAAGGCGTTGGTTACCTTGAGCCATAAGAAACACAATGTGGATTACAAAATTCCCTGCGCCGATTGTCACCACGTGTACAAAGATGGCAAGAATGTGTGGAAAGAGGGAGACGAGGTCCAAAAGTGTGATGCCTGCCACACCGAGGCCAAGGCACCAAAGGCAAAAGAAGGCGAGCCAAAGCTGAGTAAGCAGGAAAAGATCATGAAGTACATGTACTCAGCCATTCATGAGAACTGTGTGGCGTGCCACAAGGCTGCAAAGAAGGCGGACCCGGCAAAAGCTGTCCCAACGAAATGCGCCGAGTGCCATCCGAAGAAAAAATAACCATAACGAATAGAAACCAAGAATAGGGTAAGTCCGAATAATAGGGCTTGCCCTATTTTTTTCTTAATAGACTTTCACATATTATATTTCACCGCGTTATCGGTCGTCGGCGTATTACAATACAGCCTCCTCCCTCTGGCCTTGTGAAATTTAATATGTGAAAGTCTATAGGCGTTCACAGGTTCACCGTTCAAGGCACAAGGACATAGCATCGGACGTATCTAACAGTTGGGGGGAGACAACAACTTTTCCGCATCCTTCTGGAAGAAAGAAAGTGAGCTAAAGTGCCTAAAGTGTCTAAAGTGAGCTAAAGTTAAGGACTTGAAAAAACAGTTTAATTACTCGTTTGTCTTTAACTTTAGGCACTTTAGCTCACTTTAGTTCACTTTAGGCACTTGATTTACTCCAATACTCCACAAATACGGCGCAAGTCGTTTCAGGAGCATGCATCCCCGCCCCATGCTCCATGCTCCCTGCCCCCTGCCCCCTGCTCCATGCTCCCTGCTCCCCGCCCCATGCTCCATGCTCCCTGCCCTATCCCCCACCCCTTCGATACATCCCACTCGCCTCAACCATGGCCTCGGCCCAGGAAGGCGTTCCCAGGGCGTGGATGTGGGAATAAGTGGCAAGCGTGTTCTTGTAGCAAAGGCCGTCGCGTT
>JAUVJO010000168.1 GCA_030592345.1 Deltaproteobacteria bacterium | reverse complement strand
TCTTCTGCCATGGGAAAAGATATTGCAAAAAGCTATGCCAGGGTTTAAATGACATGTATAACCTCTCTTAAACTCCTTGAAAAACCGGATTGGTGAAAAGGTATTGAAAATTCCTATGTTGACGCGTTTGCCTAAGCGGGCCACCCTGGCCTTTGCTTTCATAGGCGTGGGCTTGATGCTTTATTGTTGGCATATTTCGACCCAGATAGATAAGCGATTTTCTGCTCGCCGTTGGAGCATCCCCTCACGTGTCTTTTCTGACATCACCGTCGTGTATCCCGGGCAAAGGATAAACCGCGGATTCTTTCATGAAAAACTGGCGCGCCTTGGATACCGGGAAGTCTTCCGTCAACCAGAACGCAAGGGCGAGCTGCAAGCCTCTGCAACTGCCATTAACCTTTTTCTACATGACCTCAAGGTACCGTATCGGAAAAGAGATGGCTTTGCTGTAAGAATCAAATTTTTGCGAGATCGGATTGAGTCGATCGTGCGTTTGGATAAGGGTGAGCCGTTAGCGATTTTGGAATTAGAGCCAGAGCAGATCATGTTGTTTTTCGGTCCTGAGCGAGAACAACGGCAGCTCGTGTCCTTGGATCAAGTCCCAAAGAATCTCATATTGGCTATATTGGCCGCAGAGGATAGCCGCTTTTATAGACATCACGGTTTCGACGCCAAGGGAATACTCCGGGCCCTTTACACCAACCTGCGTCACCTCGCTATACGTCAAGGTGGCTCCACCATCACCCAGCAATTGGTCAAAAGTTATTTTCTGACCCCAAAGAGGACGCTCCCCCGCAAACTAAAAGAGCTCCTCATGGCCTTAACCATGGAGGTCATGTATGACAAAAACGAGATCCTGGAGATCTATCTGAACGAAATCTATCTGGGTCAGAAGGCCTCGGTTTCTATCAATGGCGTTGGCGAGGCATCCTATTTTTACTTCGGCAAACCTGTTAGCGAGCTTTCTATCACTCAGGCCGCCCTGATAGCCGGTTTGATCAAGGCCCCCAATTACTATTCACCGTATGTTCACAAAGAACGCTGCCTTAACCGGAGAAATACGGTGTTGCGTGCCATGCACAAGAATGGATGGATTTCCGATGAAGAACTCCGGGCTGCTTTGCCGTCAACTGCAAACACGGTTGGCTTTCATGTTTACGGCAAAAAGGCCCCCTATTTTATGGACTACCTTTCAGCACAACTTCAAACGCTATATCCCACAGAAGCCTTGGCCAGTCTTGGTCTTTCCATATATACGACCTTGGACACCCAGGTTCAGATGGCAGCGGAAAGGGCGCTGAAGAGGGGATTGGCCCGTTTGGAAAGATCGAACCCCGCGCTGAATCGCACAGAACCCGAGAAAAAGCTACAAGGCGCTATCATCGTGATGCAACCCAAGACGGGTAGCATATTGGCCATGGTTGGCGGCCGTCATTATAGCGTTAGTCAGTTTAACCGAATCACCCAGGCTCGGCGCCAACCCGGCAGTGTTTTCAAGCCTTTTGTGTTCGTGAGTGCACTGGATGAATTCACGCCGGCTTCTATGTTGTCCAATGAGCCCAGGTGCTACGTGGTCAATGGAACGTCATGGCAGCCGCAAAACTATGAGCACATATCTGAAGATCGCGTCAGCTTGAGGTGTGCTTTAGCCAAATCCGTGAACCGGGCTACGGTGGACCTGGCTATGCAGGTTGGTCTGGATCGCATCGTGAACACGGCAAAAGCATTTGGCTTCTCAACGCCTGTCAAGCCGTATCCGTCCCTTGCATTAGGGGCGTTTGAGGTGATACCCCTGGAATTGGCTCGTGCCTACTGTGCTTTTGCGGCTGACGGTGTGCAGCCATACCCTTTGTCCTTGAGAGAGGTATTAGACGAAAACGGAAAAATTCTGGAGCGCAGACATATGACCATCGCACGTGTGATCTCTCACGCAAAAGCCTTTATCATCAATTCTATGCTGCAAAGTGCGGTAACAGAAGGCACTGGCCGCTTCCTCAAACATATGGGCATATCCTTTCCCCTTGCCGGCAAAACAGGCACAACCAACAGTTTCAAAGACGCATGGTTTGTGGGATACACGCCTGACATTCTGGCATTGGTTTGGGTCGGTTTCGATGACGGCGCTTCCATTCATGCCCCGGGATCGCGCGCCGCACTTCCCATATGGGCCGATTTTATCAAAGCCATTCCGGAACATGTCTCAGGGGCCGGGTTCAGAATGCCGCCCGGCGTGGTAAGACGGATCGTGTGTCCTCAAAGTGGCGACCTTGCCGTTGCCAACGGCTGCCCGGAACCGGTTGAGGAGTTTTTTTTGGCTGACAACGTACCTATGAGCTATTGCCCACTTCATCAATCTGTGGATCCGTTCAGACGGATAATCAAGGGAGTTAGAGATGTCATCGAGAATTACTATAGATTCCCGGATAAGTAATTTCACCTCGTTGTCGGTCGAAAACCTCGGCGAAATACTCCCATGTACGCTTTACTCGGATTTCTCCCTCTGGCCTTGTGAAAATAATTATCTGAAAAGCTTTAAATGGTTAGTCATGCTTTTGCTGTGTGGAATGGCTGTTTCAAGCTGCGCCCCGAGGATTTCGGTGAAATGGTCGTTGCCTCGCGAAAGCCCACCTGTGCAGGAAGAAGAGACATTCAGCACCCGCAGACCGCCTAACCCCCGTGTGCTGGCGTCTTTACAATTCACGGACCAGGGACGAATGCTTTTGGAAAGCGGTCGAGCTGACGATGCCATAAGTATACTTGAGCGGGCCATTAGCCTCAATCCAACCAACGGCCAAAACTACTATTACGTGTCAGAGGCGTGGCTTATGAAAGGAAATACGTCACAAGCCGAGGAATTCAATCATCTGGCAGGTATCTATCTGGAAGAAAACGCCGAGTGGATGGATCGGGTGATGGAACAAGGGAAACGGATCAAGAAACGTTAAGGGCCTGCACTGGTCAGAGCCCATTTCCCTTCGCACGAGGCAGCCATCTGGGAACGGCCCGTGAATACTGCTCATAGGAATCGCCGAATCTGCTACGCAATGTGGGCTCTTCATAAAAAACTACGAAAGCGTGGGCCGAGGAAATGACCAAGACAGAATACAACAAGACAAAGACGGAAAAGTACAGGGCCGCCTCCCCAATCAACACAAGAAAGAGACCAACATACATGGGGTTTCTCACGTACCGATATAGGCCGCAAACGACAAGTTGCGAGGGCGGATCAAAGGGGGCTGGGGTTCCTTTCCCACGCACGACAAAATCCTTTACGCACCAAAGGGAAACCAAAGCACCGAGTATGAGAGGAATAAGTCCGGCATACCGGAGTGCACCAATATCGAGGACAAGCCAACCATCTCGATTCGCCATAAAGATCCCAAGTGGTATGAGAACAATAACGATACTAAAAAAGAGAGACCCTATCAACAAGGTTTTTAGCAGTGGTGCGTTCAATTTTTTCCAAAATACGCTTGCAGGTTCTTTGTGGGGTTGCTTTCATTCTATAGGCTTTAAGATAAAGATTTTGGGAAGGCCAGAGGGAGGAAGGCGTACTCGTCGTACGTTGACGACCGATAACGCATCCAAAATCTTTATCTTAAAGCCTATATAGTCCTCTGCCTCAACAGATGGTCCACAATCACAAGTCTCACCATTGCCTCGCATACCGGCACAATCCTTGGTATGGCAGAAACGTCGTGCCGGCCTTTGACAGAGATGGTGGTGGACATTGAATGGATATCAATGGTTTTTTGCTCGATCTCGATCGAAGGTATCGGCTTGACCGCAGCTCTTACGACAATCTCATCGCCGTTGGAGACACCTGCAAGTATGCCCCCTGAACGATTCGTTAGAAATCCTTCCGGTGTGATCTCGTCATTGCACTCAGAACCGAGCAGCCTGGCAGCCTCCAGGCCCACACCGATTTCAACGGCCTTTACAGCCCCAATACTCATCAGTGCCTTTGCCAGGTCCGCATCCAGCTTGTCAAAAACAGGTTCACCCAGTCCTGGAGGACACCCGTCAACCCGCACCTCGACAATCCCACCTGCCGAATTGCCGGAGGCTTTGATTTCCTTTATCTTTTCCTCCATCCGGCCGGCAGCGTCCAAATCCGGAGCAAAAAAAGGGTTCCTGTCCACAGCCTCAAAGTCCACGTGCTGCGCCCTGACGCCTGCAAGCTCAAGAGTATACGCCCTTGCCTTGATACCCTCCTGGTCCAGGACTATTCCGGCCACAGCGCCTGCTGCTACCCGTGCCGCTGTTTCTCTGCCCGAGGCCCTGCCACCGCCCCTGTAGTCACGTATCCCGTATTTTTTCTGGTACGTGATGTCACCATGACCGGGCCTGAAGAGATCCTTGATCGCTTTGTATGCCCTGCTGTCTGCATCCTTGTTATAAATAATGAGCAGGATAGGAGTTCCGGTAGTTGTTCCTTCAAACACCCCGGAAAGGATCTCCACCTTGTCCGGCTCCCGCCTTGATGTACTTATGGCAGACTTTTTCGGCCTTCTCCTGTCTAACTCTTCCTGAATATCAAGTTCTCTCAGGGGCAACCGGGGAGGACATCCGTCAATCACCGCCCCCAGGGCCTTTCCATGGGATTCCCCCCAGGTGGTTACTACAAACGCTTTTCCAAAACTATTGCCAGGCATGTTAGTTATTCGTGAATCGTTATGAGTTATTCGTGAATCGTGCAATTCCTCAATTCTTGAATCCCTAAATTACCAACAATTTTTTCAACTACTTCATCAATGGTAAGATTTGAGGTGTCTACAGAGAAATCAGCGACATCTTCGTAGACGGGCATCCTCTGTTTTAGCAAGGTCTCGGTTTCTTCATAGAGATTACTGCCCAACAAGCTGGGCCGCTGCTGTGAGCTTGCTTCGTCGCCCCGGATTCTTTGAATCATCGTGTCAATATCTGCCTTAAGGAGAACAAATGAGCCATTTTTCCCAAGGCTGGCGATATTTTCCTTGTCCATTACTGCGCCGCCTCCCGTAGCAATCACGCAATTTTTGGTGGCAGAGATCTCCTGGATCGCCTCTTTTTCCCTTGCTCGAAAAAAGGCCCAACCTTCTTGAGCCACCATGTCACTGATTGTCCTTCCAAGCTTTTCTTCAATATAGGCATCTGCGTCATAAAAAGGCATTCCAAGCCTTCTGGAAATGGCCATCCCCACAGCAGTCTTACCCGTGCCCCTGTATCCGATCAAAATAATGTTCATTTATGAATTGAGGAATTCAGGGATTCCATTAATCCCTCGATTCTTTTCTAATCATTTCTGCCACGGCTCGCACGGCCATCATGTAACCCTCTTTTCCGAAGCCGGCGAGACGGGCCGTGGCCACATCTGCAATGAAGGACTTATGCCTGAAGGCATCTCTCTGGTAAATGTTAGAAAGATGCACCTCAATAATCGGAATGTCGAGCATCAAGAGGGCATCCCTGATGGCCACGCTGGTGTGCGTGTATGCAGCCGGATTAATGATTACGGCGTCATAACCAACCATGGCATCTTGAATTTTTTCCACCAATGCGCCTTCATGGTTTGATTGAAAGGTCTCTGCTACCATGCCGCAATCTTCGGCGGTCTGTTTGATCTCCGTGTCGATCTCCTCCAGGGTTGCACTACCGTACCATGCGGGCTCACGACGGCCCAGCATGTTCAGGTTTGGACCGTGGATGACCAGGATTGTCGATTGTCGATTGTCTACTGTCGTTTTCTCATTCATGGCTGTCCTGCCCTGTAATAAAGTCGAAAGGAGGCACAAAAAACTATCCCAGAGATTCCAGCTTTTCCCAAAAATCCGGAAAAGATTTTCTAACACAATCAGGGTCTTTGATAAACACGCCCCCTATGGCCAGACCTACGATGGCAAAGCTCATGGCAATCCGGTGGTCGTTATAGCACTCTATCTCCGCGCCATGTGCAGGCATGCCCTGAACGAGCATTTCATCGGGCTTTTCTTCAGCCTTTGCTCCAATTTTTTGAAGCTCCCGGGTCAAAGCCGCGATCCTGTCGGATTCCTTGATGCGCAGATGCCCTATGTTTTTCAGGGTCGTCTTGCCTTTCCTGAAGGCACAAACAATAGCCAGGGCCGGGACCATATCGGGAACATCATGAAGGTCAAAGGAAAGATCCGCATGATTGGACAAAGGCCCTGTGATCTCCAGCCCCTTGCCGGATGCATTGACCCTGCATCCCATGGTCTCAAGGATATCCGCAAAGCGCAGGTCTCCCTGCACAGAGCCCCCCTTGATATTCGGTATCCTGACCGTGCCCCCGCAGATAGCTGCCGCGGCCAAAAAATAGGTGGCACTTGAAACATCACCTTCCACAACATATCCGGTGGGCCGATATTTCTGACGGGCCCTAACCAGAAAAGACTTGTCTTCTGTCACTGAGACTTCCACGCCAAATCTGGCCATAACATCTAATGTCATCTCAACGTAAGGCCGTGACGGAAGCGATCCCAACACCTCGATCTCGGTATCCTTTCCGGCATAGGGGGCTGCCAGAAGAAGCGATGACAGATACTGGCTGCTGAGCCCGCCTGCCAGCGCAGTCTTTCCGCCGGCAATGCCTGCTGCGTGCACTTCGACCGGAGGGCACCCGTTTTCCCCAAGACACACGGCATTTGACCCAATAGTTTTCAACGCATCGACCAGGGGCTGGATTGGCCTCTGGCGCATGCGAGCGTTGCCATCCAGCACAAAGGTTCCATGTCCCAGAGAGACTGTGCCGGTAAGGAGCCGCAAGCCGGTCCCGTTGTTTCCCAAGTAGATGGCACCTGAAGGGGTGGTCAGGTTTCCGCCTGTGCCCAGAACGCTCAGGTCAGAGCCTTCGAATCCGATCACGGCTCCCAGCCGGTTAAGGCCTTTGATCAAATACTCGGTGTCTTCAGAAATCAGTGGGCCCGTAATAAAAGACCGGCCCTCGGCAAGGGCCGCAGCGATCAAGGCCCTTTGCGTATAGCTCTTCGAGCCTGGCACACGCACCGTGGCGTGGATATTTTCGATCGGTTTAATAAGCCTCATTTTGTGAACTTTCGGTT
>JAUVJO010000053.1 GCA_030592345.1 Deltaproteobacteria bacterium | reverse complement strand
TATCCAAGATAGAGTCAGGGAAAATAAAATTAGAGACAAAGGAGTTCGACCTGAAATGGCTAATCGAGTCTGTCATTCCTACCTTTGAACCTCTGCTAAAAGAAAAGGACCTCACGGTTACTGATAAGATCGACGGGGCATTAGGCTTAGTCTATGGTGATGAGGATACGATCAGACAGGTTTTGATAAACGTCCTATCCAATGCCATCAAGTTTACCCATCAAGGAGAGATCACTATAACCGCCAGGCCCTCTGAGCGGGGTGTTGAACCCGGAGAGCCACCCATATTTGCAGAGGTCTGCGTGGAAGACACAGGAATAGGGATAAAGGAGGAGGATCTCGGCACGATCTTTGACAAGTTCGTCCAGGTAGACCTCACTACTGTTCGCCAGTACGAAGGGACTGGCCTCGGCCTCAGTATTGCCAGGGGATTAGTGGCATTGCATAAAGGCATGATGTGGGCAACGAGTAAATATGGAGAGGGCAGCAAATTCTATTTTACCATTCCTTTGAACAAAGAAATGCTCGAAAAGCCCGGAGAGCCTGTAATAGAACCAAGGATGGCCGAAGCCCTGGCCGATTATTTTAGAAAGCCTGTTGAGATCTTTTTGAAGGAGCCACATTATGCCGGCAAACCAATCAGATGCTGGGAAAATGTTCGTTGTGGGCAGCCCATCTGTCCCGCATATGGAAGTAAGGAAAGCAGATGCTGGTTAATCCTCGGAACTCATTGTGCGGGCATGAAAATAGCCGCTTATCCGGAAAAGGTAGATTTCTGTAAGGGCTGTGAGCTCATAGAAAGCCTTATACTCACGGCAGAAGAAGAGTATGAGATTGTGGAAGCTGAATCACTCAAAGGGGAAGAAGTCGCTAAAAAGACTGTATTGGCTATAGATGATAATCTGGAGGGCATTTGCATTATCAGGAAATACCTGGGAGAGGAATACAGGGTAGTTGGCCTGCTCTCCGGTGAAAAGGCGGTGGAAAAGGCAAAGGAGGTTAACCCCCTTGCCATCACCTTGGACATTCTGATGCCAAAAAAGGACGGATGGGAGGTCCTGCGAGAGCTAAAAGAGACTCCGGAAACCCAGGATATCCCTGTAATCATACTTTCCATCGTGGATGACAAGAGATTGGGCTTCAGCCTTGGCGCGACAGAATATATTGTAAAACCAGTAGGAAAGCAGGTACTATTAAGAAAGTTAAGAAACCTGGAAAAAATGGGGAAGATTAGACGAGTGTTAGTCGTCGACAATGACCTGGAGACGGTGAGATTGATCGGTAATGTCCTTAAAGAAGCGGAATATCAGGTAACAACAGCTTATAACAGTAAGGATGCCATCAAATCCATACAGGATTTCAGACCCGACCTTGTAGTCATAAATCTGACAATGCCAGAGGTGAGTGGTTTCGATGTGATTGAATACCTCAAGACAGGAGAAGGTGTAAAGGATATTCCCCTTATCGTCCTTACCCACAAGGATTTAACTGAAAAAGAGATAGATGAGCTGAACGATAGGATACAGGGGATATTAAACAGGGGAATGCTTACTAAAGAAGACCTTTTGAAACAACTAAAGGATACTATTAATAAGGTCAACAAAGTGTAATGAGTAAAGGAAGGGAAGATGGAAGAGTCAAGAATTGACCTGCCAAAGAAGATACTGATCGTTGACGACAATCAGGATAGCCTGGAGCTGGTAGTAAAAATACTTAAGAACAGGGGTTATCAGACGATCGAGGCTGTTGATGGACAGGAGGCGTTAAAAAAAGCAGTGGCAGAAAGACCGGACCTGATATTGATGGATCGCTCACTCCCCAAGATAGATGGTTATGAGGTGACGAGGAGGCTTAAGGGCCGGGAGGAGTTTAAAGATGTTCCTATAGTGGCCTTAACCGCCCATGCAATGAGGGGAGACAGAGAAAAGGCCCTTGAGGCGGGTTGTGAGGGATATATCTCAAAGCCTATTAATATCCGTGAATTACCCGGACTGATAACGTCTTATCTGGGAGGCAGGAAGGAGAGCATCTTAGGTGGAGAAGAAGAGTAAAATATTGATTGTAGATGACACTGTGGACACAGTGGAACTTCTGAAAAAGAGGCTTCGCTTTGAAGGATATGACACAGCAGAGGCATACGATGGTGAAGAGGGTCTTAAACAGGTCGCTGAATACAATCCGGACTTGATTATCCTCGATGTCCTGATGCCAAAATTAGATGGCTATGAGGTGTGCCAGAGGCTGAAGTCATATGAAAATACAAAATATATTCCTGTCCTTATGCTTACTGCAAGAAGCGGGATAGAGGATAAGGTAAAGGGACTCGATATAGGGGCTGATCATTATTTAGCCAAGCCCTTTGATTACAAAGAACTCTCTGCAAGGGTAAGGTCATTAGTTGCCACAAAGGCAGCAAGAGAAAAATTGGTGGAAGAGGAAAAATCAAAAGCATTGGAACGAATGATGGAAGAGGTAGAACATGAGATAAGAAATCCCCTCACCTCTATCGGGGGTTTTGCTCGCAGGGTTTATGAGAAGCTCCCTGAAGGCGACCCTAACACAAAGTATATGGAGATGATCATAAATGAGGTGGCGAGATTGGAAGATATGATAAAAGAACTTCTTGAGTTAAAAACCGCAGCGATATCTTATAGGGAGCTCACAAATATCAATGATGTAATTATGGAAGCCCTAAAATTATCTGAAGAGGACTTCAAAGATAGAGGCATAGAGGTAAAAACTGAGTTAGGGGATAATCTCCCACTTATCTCCATAGATCAAGAACAGATGAAAACGGCTTTCGCTAATCTTATCAGAAACTCTATCGAGGCCATGCAAGACACGCTCAAAATACTGAAGATCACCAGTCGTATTAGCGATGGACGCATGGAGATACAAGTCTCTGATACCGGAAAGGGTATCCCGAAGGATAAAATCAAAAACATCTTTGACCCCTTTTTTACCTCAAAGACACGCGGACCCGGGGTCGGCCTGACTTTCACATTAAAGATAATTCAGGAACACAGCGGAGCCGTTTCTGTAGAGAGTGAACCCGGAAAGGGGACCATGTTTGCGATAAGACTGCCCTTGAAAAGAGTGTGAGTTTCCAGAGGCTCATCCATAAAAGGAAATTCTTAGCACCTTTCCACCAATCTGCACAGATCAAGGATGCCAACATTGGTAATAATCCGGTGATCTTCATCGACGACCGGGATTTCTTTGATATTATGATAGATCATTCGGTCGAGAATCTTTTCAAGATTATCATCTTTCTGAGCATATATCACGTGGTTGTCCATGATATCAGCCACGTCTTCAGAAGTGATGCGAGTCAACAGAGAGCTGATGCTAAAGTTGGGTTTATGTCGGGCAGCAATGACCTCGCGGATCAACACCCCCAGAGAAAGGGTTCCCTGAAGTCGTCCCTGCTTGTCAATCACGTAAATACTTCGAAGCTGCCGCACGCCGGTAATCATTTCAGTAGCTTCATTTAAAGCGCAATCACCTGATATTGCCAAGTAGGGCATGTTTTCAATTTTATCGAGCACTTCACTAATTTTCATAGACTCTCCTCTGTTGTGATGGTTTCACCCACTTTCCCCAAGGCGTATTTGACCAGGGGCAGTCCAATCAATTGACTGATGATTACTGTTCCTACAACCACGTTTACCAGGAGATTTGACACTATGGGCAATGGAAAAACTTCCTTCCCCATAAGCACCAGCCCCACAGCCAAATTCGCCTTGGGGAAAAGCGCCAGTCCCATATATTTTTTTACATTTTTGGGGGCTCGGGATACCTTGGTCCCAATCCAGGCCCCCAACTGTTTGCCACCCATGCGGATTACAAGAATGGCTACGGTCAGTAATCCGGCGGCCTTAAGTATTCTCAGATCAATATGCGCTCCGGCCAGGCCAAAAAAAAGGCAGAACAGAGGCTCTTGAATCTGCTCAACCACCAGGAAAAAATCATGATGTCGCCGTTCCAGATTGACAATGACAAAACCCACAACCATGTTGGCCAATAATGGTGAGAGGTTGAGTAAGGAAGCAACTCCGGTGGTACCAAAAAGAATGCCCAAAATCACTATTAGTAGCGCTTCTCGCCGGCGTACCAGACGAACTAAAGTTCTCAGAAACATAGCGGCGGGAAGTCCTAGAAGCAGGGAAAAGATGATTTTCCCCATTGCTCCCGCCAACATTTTGATGCCAAAAACCGCCCCCGGATGAATCAGAATATTAGCAATGGTATTGGCCAGGGCAAAAAAGATGATGGAGAGGCCATAACTGATGGCTATGACCCCCAGTAGGGTGGTGGTGAAAGGTCCACTGGCTCTTAGCTCAGAAATTATGGCCAATAGTGGGCTGGCAGCAGTAGCTATAGAGAGGGCTCCGATAATCAGAGCCATGGGAAGATATGTTTCTAGCAGGCTATACTCCGAACCCTGGAAACCGGTGAGAAATGGCATTGCAGGGAGCAGAAATGCAACCGTTAAAAGAAAAACGCTCCCACCCTGGGAAAGGGTGATCCACAAAACACTTTTCCCTACCCGTTTAAGCCGGTCAAGGACGAGACTGCCACCAATGGAGTAGGCGATGATGCTCAGGGCCATTTCGGTGATGACATAAAGATCTCTGTCAACCAACTGAGACGACAAGATATTAAAAAAAGATGGACTGAACAACATACCAGCCACCAGGTAACCGCTGACGCGGGGCAACTTGAGCGCATTAGCCGCGCGTCCTCCCAAGTACCCCAGAATCAGCAACAGCCCTACGGCCAGTAAGGGATGCGTAATCACTGAAAAGCCTCTTCCCCCTTTTTGAGCCATAGCTCCAGTAGGTCCAGGATATCAAGGTCGGCAATGATCCGGCCATCCTGGTCTACTACGGGCATGTCCTTGATATTCCGTTCGATCATCCTGGTGACCACATCGTGTAACCATTCATGTTCGTGACAAATGCTGAGTCCGGCATCCATCACGTCTTCAGCCTTTTCAGAAGCAAAAAGCTCCACGATATGCCCGGTAATCACCAATGCGTCGCTGACCCTACTCTTCATATAGTAGCGGAAGATGACGTCTTTCAAATTATCTAATGAAATCAACCCCTTAACCTTGCCCTCAAAGTCTGCCACATAGACAATGCGCCCCCGATGTCTTTTGACCATGGCGTGTAACACTTCTCTAAGGGAGCTTTCTGTGTTTACTACGGGCAATTCCACTCTGTGTGGTAAAGAATCCAGAAAGTCTTTTACCGTTAATCTCTTCATTGCTGCACCCCTTATTTATGATTCGTAGATGTCAAGACAGGGGCTTTCCTGTGTTAAGTTAATAAGGTAAGGCGTATTAGGAAGGAAGGACAAAAAGGTGAGGGCCTCTTCAAACGCCTCAGCACTTATAGACTTTCACATATTAAATTTCACAAGGCCAGAGGGAGGAGGCTGTATTGTAATACGCCGACGACCGATAACGCGGTGAAATTTAATATGTGAAAGTCTATATCTCAAATGAATCTTTACAATGAGTAACCTGGCCTGTCAAGCTGAGGATGGGCGCGCTTGGCTTGGGAAATCTTGCCTTTCCTGTTTTGAAATGGTAGCCTTCAAGAAAGTCAAGCGGCCACAGGGCAAGCCGTGATTCGTGTTCGTAGCCCATAAAAAAGGGAGAAAGCGATGAAACTCTTTGTAAGGATATTCAGCACATTGTTTTTTCTGCTCGTTTTGGTCTCTTCCTGTGACAAAGCAGCAAAACATAGAGTTGGCCAAGGGCCTGTACCTGGCGTGACTGATACCGAAATCCTCCTGGGTTCTTCTCTGGCTCTAAGCGGTCATGCCAGCTTCCTGGGAACCCAGACCCTGCACGGAGCACTTTCGTATCTCAACCATATCAATGAACAGGGTGGTATCCATGGCAGGAAGATAAAGGTGATTGCATACGATGACGGGTATGACCCTCCAAGGTGTGTGGCCAATACCCAAAAGCTTATCAACCAAGATAAGATCTTTGCCTTCTTCTGCTACGTGGGTACGCCCACTTCGGTCAAGATTATCCCTATTGTTGAGGAGGCCAAGATTCCCCTGCTGGGTCTCTTTACCGGGGCAAATGCCTTAAGAGAACCCTTCAAGCGCTATATCATCAATGTCCGGGCATCCTATTATCAGGAAACACGTGCAGCAGTTAGACACTTTGTAGAAGACTTGGATGTAAAAAAGATGGCGGTGTTTTACCAGTATGATGCCTACGGATTTGACGGACTTACCGGCACAGAGATAGCCCTCAAGAAATATGGCCTTGCCCCGGTAGCCACAGGCACTTATATCCGTGGGACCCTGGATGTAGAAGACGGGCTCAATAAGATTATCCCTTCCGGTGCCGAGGCGGTCATTATGGTTGGGACCTATGATCCATGTGCCAAATTCATAAAGCTGGCCAAATCAAAGGGCTTTAACCCTTTCTTCCACAATGTCTCCTTTGTAGGTGCGGACGAGTTGGCCAGAAAACTGGGCAACGAAGGGGAAGGGGTTATTATCACACAGGTGGTTCCACCACCCGAGGCACCTGAGGCAAGAACCTTGCTATGGGGTGCACAGGAATACTGCAATTTACTCAAAAAATATTATCCTGAAGATGAACCCAGCTTTGTGGGGCTTGAGGGTTATATCAATGCCAGGACGCTCGTGGAAGGCCTGAGAAGGGCTGGCAGGGATTTAAACCGGGAGAAATTCATTGATGCCATAGATTCCATGCAGGACTATTCCCTGGGTATTGCTAACACCCTCACATTTGGTCCTGATGATCACCAGGGATTGGAAAGGGTATACTTTACCCAGATCCGGGATGGCAAGTTTATTATGATTATTGATTGGGAGAAGATAAAAAGGGCGCGGGCGGTTCCAGGCGTTACTGATACCGAGATCCTTCTGGGTTCTTCTCTCGCTTTAAAGGGTCACGCAAGCTTCTTGGGAACCCAGACTTTGCACGGAGCGCTTTCGTATCTCAATCATATCAATGAACAGGGTGGTATCCATGGCAGGAAGATAAAGGTGATTGCATACGATGACGGATATGACCCTCCTCGGTGTGTGGCCAACACCCAAAAGCTTATCAATGAAGATAAGATCTTTGCCCTCTTCTGTTACGTAGGTACGCCCACTTCGGTCGAAATTATCCCTATTGTTGAGGAGGCCAAGATTCCCTTACTCGGTCTCTTTACCGGTGCAAACGCCTTAAGAGAACCCTTTAAGCGCTATATCATCAATGTCCGGGCATCCTATTATAAAGAAACAGGTGAAGTGGTCAAACACTTGGTAAAAGATTTGGGTATAAAAAAGGTAGGGGTTTTCTACCAGGATGATGCTTATGGATTGGACGGCCTTGAAGGAACCAGGATATGCCTCAAGAAATATGGCCTTGCCCCGGTAGCCACAGGCAGCTATATCCGCGGGACACTCGATATAGAAGACGGGCTCAACAAGATTATCCCTTCCGGTGCCGAGGCGGTCATTATGATTGGCACCTATGACCCCTGTGCCAAATTCATAAAGCTGGCTAAATCAAAAGGCTTTGACCCAATCTTCCATAATGTCTCCTTTGTAGGTGCAGATGAGTTGGCCAAGAAACTGGGCAAGGAAGGAGAAGGGGTCATTATCACACAGGTGGTTCCACCACCAGAGGAGAGGGTTCTTCTTCCGGCTGCAAAGGATTATGCCCGTTTACTGGCTAAATACTACCCCCAATGCCCGCCCACCTTTGTGGGATTTGAGGGATTCGTTAATGCAAAAATCCTGGTTGAGGGCCTGAGGCGGGCAGGAAGAGAACTCAGCAGGGAAGGGTTCATTGATGCCATAGACACACTTGAAAGGTATTTTGTGGGCATTGGTGCCAAGATCTCATTTGGCCACAATGATCATCAAGGTCTTGAACAGGTGTACTTTACGAAGATAAAGGATGGTAAAGTCAGCATGTTTACGGATTGGAAGGAACTTAAGAAAAGCTTAGGGGCTTCGCCGCAATTAGGAAGATGAAAATACGTCGAGGGCTGAGTTTTAGGAATAAGGTGTTATTCAGCACCCTATTAATAGTGGTTCTTTTAGGCATAGCCGTGGCTATTGTTGTACGGTGGGTACTGGTGCCAAGTCTGATCTCAGAGCTTAACACAAGAGGGGTTGCTATCGCCCGAAGCATAGCTGGCTTGAGCAGGGGCTATATCCTGACAGGGAATAAACCTATGCTGACCAGCTTGATCTTTGATGAAAAGCAACTTGAAGAGAGAAGGCGCTTTGTATCATATATCTTGGTCCTTGACAGAAATGAAAAAGTGTTGGCCCATACCTTTATTGGTGAATTTCCCTCAGCCATTGTGGAAGCCAACAAGATATTGCCGGATCAAATACGAAGTATCAAGCCCGTCAAAATCCCTGAAGGTCACGTTTACGATATCGCTGTGCCTGTCAAGGAAGGTATATATCAAATCGGAACGATTCGTGTGGGGTTTAATAAAGGGGTTATAGACCAGCTTATAGGTAAATTAGCCATTATCCTTCTAGGAGCAATATTTGTTATCATTCTGGTGGGATTCTTTATAAGTCACTGGCTATCAAAATATATTACCCGACCTCTCTCACGCCTTACGGAGCTGGCGTATGAGATTAGCCGCGGAAACCTGGATGTAAGCTTTGATTTCGGAAAGAAGATCAAATGCTGGGAGATTCTGGAATGTGATAAAACCGATTGCCCGGCCTACGGAGAAGCTGATGTGAAATGCTGGTACATCGAAGATACCCTCTGCACCGGGGCTCCCATGGGTAAGTTTCCGGGTAAGCTTGAAGAATGTCGCAAATGCAGCGTATATGCGATGCACAGAGGTGACGAAATAGTCCGGCTTGCAGATGCCTTTTCTCAGATGACCAGGAATCTAAAGGCCTCCGGGGATAAATTGAAAAAAATCTATGACTTCCAGGCAAACCTCATTGAGGTCTCTATTGATGGGATTGTTGCCACGGATAAGAGGAGAAACATAGTAATCTTCAATGAAGGTGCAGAAAAGGTCTTTGGGTATGCCAGTGAGGAGGTTATTGGGAAGATGGACGTGGCCGATCTCTATCCGCCCGGTCAGGCCGAAAAGGTCAGGAAAGACTTGTATGGCGATAGATATGGGGGCGCTGGTAAGCTGGCAAATTATGAAACGACCATTTTAGACAAAGCCGGCAACGAGGTACCCGTCTGGCTATCGGCAAATATTATTTACGAAAATGGAGAGATATTGGGAACTGTAGTATTTTTTCAGGATTTAACGGAAAGGAAGAGACTGGAAAGAAAGGTTTTGGAATCCGAAAGACTGGCAACCATGGGTCAGGGGGTGGCCTATATATCTCACGAAATAAAGAATCCCCTGATGGTAATTGGTGGTTTTGCCCATCAGGTTCTTCGCAAGATAAACCAAAATGGCAAAAATAAAGAAAAGTTGGAAATCATCATAAATGAAATCAATAGATTAGAGGAATTCCTTTCAGATATTACTGACTTTACCAGGCTATCCAAGCCAAGAAAGAGCATGGCGAGTATCAATAATGTGGTAGAGCAAGTCTCTACCCTTTTAGAGCAGGAGTTTGAGACCTATCATGTAGCATTTGACAAATCCGTTAATCCTCATATTCCGGAAACCTTATTTGATCCAAAACAGATTGAACAGGTATTCATAAATGTTGTCAAGAATGCGATTGAAGCCATGCCGGAAGGCGGGAAGCTATCTATTGAGACAGGGCTGAAGGGGCATAGTATTGAAATCCGCTTCAGTGACACAGGAAAAGGCGTTGCCCCCGAGGATTTGAAGGATATTTTCGACCCGTTTGTTACCACCAAACCCAAAGGTACAGGGCTCGGGCTGGCCATTTCTCGCAAGATCATAGAGGATCATGAAGGTGACATGTGCATTCAAAACAAATCGGGAGGGGGAACCGTTTGCACCATCATTCTTCCCGTTCAAGGGCCTCGCTGTAGTGCTTAAGAAAAAACCCGAATTCCAAAATAGTATTATACCTAAAGTGATCGGTTCCAAGTTCAGGGTTCAGGGTTCAAAGGTTACAGGCTATTGATATCCTTAACTTTATTCATCCCGCCTGAAGCGGGACTGGGTGAAACATAATATTCTCGTCCCTATTGACGCGTCATCCTTTTGCTAACAGCCAGTTAGGGCTCTTCAACCGGGAACCGTGAACGTTGAACCGCTCAACCCAGGTTATAGCTTACCGCTTAAACTCAGGCAGGTATCCTGTTACCTCGGTTAGCATGGTATCCACCTGGCCATAGATGTTTTTGAGTTCATTCAAGGCCGTGCCCACCAGGGGGATACCATTGGAGACCTTGGTACGCCCCAGTTCCAGTAACCTGACGGCGTATCCTGCCACACGATCAAAGTTGTTCAAAGAAAGGATTAAGTTGGGCACCCTTTCTGCATCTTCCTTGGTCAGATCCTGTTGAGAAATCTGAACCACGTACTGGAATATGGCCTCCCGAAGGGTTTGGACCGCCTTGCTGTACGATTCCACACGGTTTAACAACACCTCGTCATTGTACATGAAGCCGTCCATAGCGTATTTAATCATATTTCGGGAGATTTCGCCCAATCTCACGATTTCCCTGATCGCCAGCTCTATGGCAACGACCGGCTCTTTGATAAACTTGTCATCAAGGTATTGAGGGGTTTCGATTGCAGGCTTTTCCACTGCCCTGGCAGGAACAATCCAAGAAATGAACCTTGAAAAGGGTCCTATGATCGGCAAGAACAACGCGGCGTCCATCAACTTTATCATTACGTGGATATTGGCAATCTGGTGGCCCAGGTTGCCACCTATTTTGGGGATTATCCAAAGATAAAAGTGATAGAAGACCACCAAGGTCAAAAACGCACCGAATACGTTAAAAAAGGTGTGGCACACAGCAGCACGCTTTGACTCCGCACCCGTACCAATGCTTGCAATGAGCGAGGTGATACAAGTCCCGATATTGCAGCCCAAGATCAGGGGAATCGCTTGTGCTAAATGGGCCACCATGCCCTGGGAGGCCAGCACTACAATTATGCTCACAGTAACGCTGCTGCTCTGAACAATGGCAGTGGCAATGGTCCCTACTGCCAGCCCTATGAGTATTCCCTTCAGGTCACCACTGCTCAACAAGAAAAGGTTCCTGATAATCTCCTGTGCCTCGGGAGGGATCGCTTTTTTCATAAGGACAAGACCAAAAAAGAGCATTCCAAAGCCGAGCAGGATGAGGCCGCTGTCTTTTACCTTAGAGTCCTTGAAGAAGATATGCAAAACCATGCCCAGCCCTATGGCAGGAAGTGCCCATTGGTCCAGCTTTAAGGCGACAATTTGGGTCGTTACCGTGGTCCCGACATTAGCCCCCAGGATTACCCCAACTGATTGGACAAAATCCATGAGACCCGCATTGATGAGACCTACAACCATGACGGTGGTGGCACTGCTGCTCTGAATAATTGCGGTTACACCCGTGCCCAGGAGCAAGCCGTAAACCGGACGCCCTGTCAGGGTTGCCAGGACCCTTTTCATCTTTGCGCCAGCCACTTTTTCCAGGCTATCGCTCATGAGGTGGAGACCGAAGAGAAAAAGTCCGAGCCCCCCAAAGACCTGAAACAGGGTCGTTTTTATAATGCCTTCACCCTTTTGTGAGGCATTGGTGCTAGTGAGATCTGCTGAGCCTTTTTGATCTTTTTGGGCCTCAGGGAGAGAGGTTTGAGCATCTCGAGATAGGCTGCTTGATCCGGAATCAGAGGCAGATGGCAATGAAGGGGTTGCAAAAGATAGAATCAGGCAAACCACGAAGAGCAAGGCAGGCACCCAGAGATATATCATTGCGGAACGCGGATTGCGGAATGCGGAGTTAACTTTCATATCGTTTTGACGTAATTTATATGGTTATCAGAGCTGTTCATCCCTCAATTTAAAATGATTTTTCCGAAAAGCTATAGGCTTTAAGATAAAGATTTTGGGAAGGCCAGAGGGAGGAAGGCGTACTCGTCGTACGTTGACGACCGATAACGCATCCAAAATCTTTATCTTAAAGCCTATATCCCTTCTGAGTGAATTGACCAGTACTTTTCGTTGCGCGTCCACAGAGAGCATCAACTTTTTCCAACAACTTGTCTGTCGCTGAACGCTGAAAAACTCATATCCTGTCACGAATAATAAGGATATAGAGCCGATCAGCCGCATCCTCTATGACGTCGGAGATTTCAGTAATCCGTTTCATGAACCTTTCCAACTGAACCTTATTTGCAAGAGGAAGCTCCGATCGGAATAAGGTCCTCATCAACGCCTCCTCTTGTTTGTCAATCTGTGATTCCATAACGCCAATGGCGGTGATCTTTTCCCTGATAATGGCAAGGTCCTCAGCGGTTTGCAGTGCTTCACCACGTCCAAAGAGCACTGCAGCCTCTTGAAAAACGCGAAACATCTCACACATGGTCTCAATGATCTCGTGCAAGGCTTTTTTGTAATCATCCGAGATTTCCGGCCTTTGATACACAACGGCATCAGAGGCTGTCTCTGCCTTATTGGCTATCTTGTCCACAGACTCGGTCATCATGTAGACATCTTTTCGCTCGATGGGTAGAAATGCGCCGGAGTACAGATAGTCGCCAATTTTTCTTTGGAGGATATCTGCGTCGGTTTCAATATGGTCGCAGCTTTCATGGATCGATTCAGCCTTGGTGGTGTCACCTTGGGAAAAGGCGTCAAAACAACTCTTGAAACACTCCAGACAAACCCTCACCTTCTCAACATGCTGATCGATGAGTTCCTTCACCTTTTTTTCCTTGTCGGTAAGCATATGACCCTCCCCTTTGTGGCATGTCACGAGTTTTTTAACCCGCTGACGGCTGAAACGCTGCCAGCAGCTATACCTCGGAAGGTCACAAATTGCGCTTTTCTCGGTGAGTCATGAGCATCAAGAGCAAGGCGCGAAGGCGCGGAATAGCTGGCTATTGCAAGCCTGAGCAACGCGGCTATTGATGTTCATGGTCGGCGAAAAAGTGTCAT
>JAUVJO010000230.1 GCA_030592345.1 Deltaproteobacteria bacterium | reverse complement strand
TGTGGGTACTACCCACAAAGTGATTATGCAGCAGCCTGTTTTTTTAAACGACTAGGTCCCAGACCCTTGAGTGTTTCTTCCACCTCGTTTGTGATTCGGACAAACTCTGCTGGCATGTTCGAGGCAACCGTAGCAAAATGCACGCGTTCTTTTTCCAGGCCGATCTCTTCGAGCATCCTCCCGGCATCCTCCACCCGCCACTGGGCAAAGGTGTTTCCCTGTTGTGACTTGCAATTATCCTTGTGGCAGGCCAGGACCACCACTCCGTCGGCTCCGGCCTCAAGGGCAGTAAGGATATAGTTCACATCTACTTTGCCTGCACAAGGAACCTTTATCATCTGAAGCCCCACGGGCAGTGATCTGCCGAACATGAGTGCCATCTGGCTCGCTTCATGGGCTGAATTCTGGCAGCAGAAGGCGATAATCTGCGGCGCTTCTGCCTCTTTGTCTATGGAGGCGAGCACTTGCGCCTCCATTTGATCGTCTGTGTAGTTCACAAGCTGTATGGCATCCATAGGGCACTCGCTGGCACAAATACCGCACCCCTGGCATGCCACAGGTGATATAATTGCTCGGTTGTCCCAATAAATGGCGCCGTGAGGACACACCCTGACGCAGGTGAGGCATATGGTGCATTTGCCCCGGTGGATCTTTGCCGTTTCCCTCGGAACAAGCTTCTTGCCTTCCCCGAGAAGATTACGGACTTCCAGCACGGTGTTTCCCGTATCCGTCCACCCGTGCATCAGATTGCGTGGCTCCCTTGCCGAACCAACCACAAAGATGCCTTCCCGGTTGGTACGGATTGGAAGATAGTAAACATTAGCCTGCTGAAAAAAACCTTCAGTATCGGTGCCTATTCCCAACACTCGGGACACACGTGCGGCATCCGGATGAGGCCGGAAGGCCTCCTCAACCACTACCATGTCGGGTGTGAGTCTCACCTCGCGCTTCAATACGTCATCAAAAACGTCAATCTGAAGACTAGATCCATCCTGTCTAATTTTGGGCGGTTCCTTAACTTTTAAGTAGATGATCCCGCTCTTGCGACTCTCCGTGTAAAGGGATTCGAGACCATGCTCTGCGACTTTAACGTTTCCAACCAGTACTTTTGCCTGGCATCCCTCAAGGGCCTGGATTTGAGATGCGCTTCGTATGGCACGCTCCATGACCAGCGGGCTGCCTTCCTGCTGAAGTCCTACCAGAAAGAGGACATCCTTGGAAATTTCACCAATTCCAGCAGAGGCCAGCTTTGCCTCCACCTCAGATTGGGTTAAAACATTTTCAGCAGCCTGCAATCCATAGGCACTCGATAAAGAAACTGTTTCGGCTTCGAGTGCCACAACCACAGCACCGGCAGTTCTTTCCGATACCGTGCCCTCTTGTTCCAGCCAAACACGGAAATCCCCTGGGACGCCAGTAAGAATGACAAGCTTTGTCGAGACCAGCACTTCAACTGCTTCATGATCCTTGACTTTTTCCAACAGACTTGACAGCTCTTCCTTATTGGAGGAAACGAAATGATCAAATAGAGCATTCTCCCCGAGTCTTGCGCTATCCTCAATAAGGATCACCCTATAGCCTAGGTCTACCAGTTCACAGGCGACCTTGATACCGCTCCACCCCCCACCGATAACCAGTACAGTGGTATCCATACGTATCTCTTCCATAGGCATCACTTCTGACGAGACGCTATTTACTTCGGGCATGGCATAACCCCCAAATACTGTGCTACCCTATAGGCAGCCTGACCAGCCTGGGCCATGGAATCGGCGATATTCTTCGGTGCCTGTGCAGTACCTGCCAAAAAGACTCCTTTCTGGCTCGTCGGGGTACCATCCAGAGGATCAGAGCAGGCAAAGAAACCATACTCGTCAAGGTCGATTTTCAACAGGTCAGCCAAACTTGCATTACTTAAACCTGGCATGATTCCTATGGATAGCACCACTATATCAAAGGCTTCATCCACAAGGTGCACGTCTTTTTCGTCTGAATAGCGAAGAATCAGTCGGTCCTCTTCTCCTGGGAAGATATCATAGGGCGCGAGACGCACAAATCTTATGTTCTCTTTGCATTTCATGTAAAAATCAGGGAAGTCCTTGCCGCAGTTTTGTATGTCCATATAAAATATAGTCGCCTTTAACTCAGGTGAACGGTGGCTTATGGCCTGTGCCATACGCATGGCATAGGTACAACATACCTGGGAGCAGAAACCATGCTGTAATTTAGGCTCACGGCTCCCAACGCACTGAATAAAGGCAATCTTCTCGCAGGCATTGTTGTCTGATGGGCGCAAGACCTCGCCTTTTTGCCTTAGTATGCGTTCAAGATCCAGGGCAGTGATCACGTTCTTATGGATACCATAACCGTACCAGGACCGGGTCAACGGATCAAAGGCCTCAAAGCCTGTCGCCACCACAATAGCATCTGCCTCACTGGAAGCCTGACTATTGTCTTGATCCAGGGTGATGGCCTTCTCAGGGCACGCGTCCTGGCAGACCTTGCAACTTCCGTCTTTAAAGAACAGGCAATGGTTTTGGTCAATGGCATAAAGCGGCACATTGTTTTTGGAATATCCCCGAACGATCGCCCCGTCTGAGGGGCATTTTTCAAGGCAGACTCCACAGTTAGTACATTTTTTGGGATCAATCCGGAGGGGTCGTAGAGAAAGTGTGTAAGAAAACCTGCCGTTGCGGTTTAACCCTGTTAGTTCTGACCCAAGAGAGATTTTGATCCTCGGTTCCTCGATCACTTCTAAGAGCCTCTTTTCCACCGAGCATGCACCGCACTTTTGACATTCGTCATCTGCCTTGCAGCAAAACTGAATGGCATGGCCGCCAAGGAAACTGCTCTTTTCCACCAGATCTACATCGACATTCAGTCGCGCCAGCTCATAGGCTGCACTTAGGCCCGCAATCCCGCCTCCGATGACCAGAACCTTTTTGGATGTTTGGTTGTGGGAACTCTCGTTCAACAAATCCTCCAATAAAATCGTTCCACGATTTTACTTAATACGGCTTCGCCGCTTCAAAATGGAAATTCCTGTGAGGCTACAACCCGCCTGCTTTCAGGATATCCGGGATCTTCTCTTCATGTCCTGGTGCACTAATATGGATACCGTCACAGAGGTTTGCGGACTTTATCTGTTTGATAAGATCGCCTGCGACATTTACGCATTTCTCTATATCAGCCCCCGCGATTTCTTCGAGGAGATTCTCTGGAACGAACAGGCCGGGATAGCTGCCATCCCTATATTTCGGCACCTCTTCAGGCACAAGCAGATCGATACCTGCGATCACCTTCACCTTACTTTCTTTTACGTGATCCACGAATCTTTTAAGGTTATCCATATTAAAGACCGGCTGGGTGATAAGAAATGAAGCGCCGACCTGTATCTTTTTGTCTACCTTGATCAACTGAGGCTCTAAAGGATTGGCTTCAGGATTGGCTGTTGCCCCAAGGCAAAACGCCGGAGAACCTTTCAGGGGATTACCGGCCATATCATTTCCTTCTGAAAGGGCCTTGGCCGCTGACAGCAGGTGTACTGAATCGATATCGTGAACAGGTTTGGCGTCTACGTGATCGCCAAACATAACATGGTCGCCGCTTACGCACAGGATATTCTTGATTCCTATGGAAGCCGCTGCCAGAAGATCGGACTGGAGGGCAAGCCGATTCCGGTCGCGGCAGGTCACATGCATAATCGGCTCGACACCCTGTTCGATGACCAGCCGACATATTGCCCAAGGACTCATGTACATCAGTGCACGGGGGTTGTCATAGACTCCCAAAGCGTTGACCACGCCTTTTAGCTTTCCGATCACCCCGGCAATGCCTTCAAGGTCCGTACCCTTGGGGGGATCAAGGCTTGTAACAATCAAAAACTTGCCTGAGGTCAGTGCCTCTTCAAAAGATTGTCCCATAAAACTTAGCTCCACTTTGTATGGTCATTATCCCATCACTCCGGTACTCCATCACTCCAGTTTGTATCTCTGCCTGTAGGCATTGTGGATGATTTTACCAGGTGCACCTCTACACGGTGTATCTATGCTTGTAAGCCTCATGGATGATCGTAGCAGGGTGTTCCTGGACGGAATATCTCTTAGGTGCATGGATTTTCTTCATCTTATCGAGCCTGCCAAGCTTTTCTAGTCTGTTGTAAATGAGCACCCAAGCACAGTCCTTCTCAGGGTCTACCTCGCACTTTCCATTACGGGCACCTCCGCAAGGCCCATTCAGCAGCCCCTTTGCGCAAATGGTAACCGGACAGATCCCACCTGTGTCTGCCAGCACACAGTCGCTACAGGCGCGGCACCGTTCGGTCCACACACCAGGACCCTCGGCAACGCCAATAAAGGTTGTATTAAGCCCTGGCACCACTACCTTGTGGTCAAATACGTCACTTAAGAGTTGTACCCCTGCGGCACAGGCCGTGGAAAGGATCAGATCATAATCATCCACATTCACGCTGGTATTTATTTGTTCTATGAACTCGCGGTCGCACTGTCGCTCAATGGTGAGTTCGTCAATGTGGACATTCTGATTTTCCAGTTGGAGGGCCATCCTCAACTGCGAGGCCAGAATGGCCACTTCCTTTTCGCCTCCTGCCAGACACACTGCTACACAGGTGCCACATCCGAGGATAAGAATCTTATTCGCACCGGAAACCGATTCCTTGATTTCTTTAAAGGGTTTTCTCTTGGCTACAATCATTTATGCTACCCCCGGGGTTGGTAATTTAGCACCTTTCAACGGATTTGGCCCCATTTCTCGAGCACGCTCTGTCATCTTTTTTCCTGTTTCTGCAAACATCGGTGCTTCAGAAGCCGCGATATGAAAAAAATCAAGACGGTCACTACCCAACCCGATTTCGTCTAACAGTTTCTTTGCGTATTCAACTCTTTCCTGAGCCCTTAAATTTCCTTCCAGGAAATTACATGTGCCAGGCTCTCATCCTCCTACGAATACGGCATCTGCCCCCGCCTCAAACGCCTTCAGGATATGGACAATTTCCACCTTGCCCGTACATAGATAGAAGACTACACGGACATTAGGGGGGTACTGAAGCCTTCCAACACCTGCCAAATCAGCAGCGCTGTACGCACAGTAGTTACAGAGCATGGCTACTACTCTTGGTTCATAATCGACCATTTATTATTTTCCTTAAAATATAGCCATCAATTTAGCAATTTGCTGGTCGTCCTTATAATGCAATACCTCAATTGCACTCCTGGGACATGCAGCGGCGCAAGAACCACATCCCTGGCAGGCTCCCGGATCTATCTTTGCTACTCCGCTTTCATAATCGATTTCCGGGACTCCAAAAGGACATACCCTGACGCAGGTCAAACAGATGGCACAACGCTCAGGATCCACCACAGCAACAACTCCACCCACCATCCTCTCTTTGTTTGAGAGAATGGTACATGCCCTGGAGACCGTTGCCTTTGCCTGGGAGATGGCTTCATCAATGGACTTTGGTCCATGGGCCAATCCACAAAGAAATACACCGGCACAGGCAAAATCTACAGGTCTCAGCTTTGCGTGGGCCTCCATGAAAAAGCCATCCTGATTCATTGCCAACTTAAAGAGCTTGGAAAGTACCACATTATCGTCCCGAGGGACAATGGCAGAAGCCAGGGTAATAATATCGGCATCTATCTCCACAGGCATATTGATTGCCTGATCCGTAACAGTCACCCTGAGTTTACCATTCGTATTTTCAACCCTGGGTTT
>JAUVJO010000024.1 GCA_030592345.1 Deltaproteobacteria bacterium | reverse complement strand
CTGAAATGTGGGTGTTGCGACGAGAAGCTGGAAATCTACTATAGGCTTTAAGATAATGATTTTGGATGCGTTATCGGTCGTCAACGTACGACGAGTACGCCTTCCTCCCTCTAGCCTTCCCAAAATCTTTATCTTAAAGCCTATAAGACGAAGAAGGGCTTGAGAAAAATGGTGTGAATGGTTCGATTAATGACATTGGCTCAACACAGAACAGATGGCAACCAATCTCTTAAAGTTGTTGCTCAAAAGACCGAATTAGATTCTGGATGGGTCATACCTTGATTAGTGATTATAAAAAAGCCGCAGTTGGTAAATGGCCTGCTGCGGGAAGGTGTGGTTGAGAACAGAAGACGATGGCGCGACTCGCGATAAAGTGACACAAATTCAACATTTCGGAGAATTAAGCATGGAAGGCCGACCCGAGGGACAGCCAAAATATCAATTCATTGCCTGTATTGGAGGACGCGGTCTTGGAAAAAGATCACACCTTGTGAGTCTGCTTTAAGGGCGGGGAGGGAAGAGCAATGATACCTACGAGGGAAGAGTGTTTTGAGTTGATGCGGCAATACGAGATGTTGCCAAATATTGTGAGGCACAGCGAGCTGGTGACGAAAGTGGCTCTGTTCATTGCCCGCAAATTGAACAGTTGTGGCGAGCACCATGACCTTGCCCTGGTGGAGGCAGGGGCTTTGCTCCACGACATTACAAAAACAATATCCATCAAGACCAGGGAAGATCATGCTAAAACCGGAGGGGAGCTGGTTAGCTCTTTGGGATATCCACAAGTGGCGGACATCGTACGCCAACATATCCGTATAGATCCAGGAACCTCTGACCCGGATGCTGTAAGTGAGGCAGAGCTGATTAACTATGCTGATAAACGAGTCAAACACGTAGAGGTGGTGAGCATCGAGGAGCGGTTCCGGGACATACAGGAGAGGTATGTCAACTACTTCCCCGGTCTTCAGGCCCGCTTCGAAGAAGTCCTGCTCGAAACCCAACTCCTGGAGCAGAAAATATTCTCAAAAATCGATGTCTCACCTGAGCAAATCAAAGACCTATATTTGTAGGCGTTCACTGGTTCAGAGTTCACCGTGCCATCTGTTTAAGGCCAGCCGTGATCATTTCGTGCTCGTCCATGCTGTAGATCTGCGTGTCAAACCTGGTGTCGAGCCTAAGCCTGTCCCTGACCACATCTGTCATCCCGGGACCCAGGATCATCATATCCGTGTAAGGGAGGATAGCCGACAACACAGTTATGTCCGGTGGCCCGGTCACCCGACTTGAGCCCTGTTGACAATTTGCTGAAAAAGCATTCCAGACGTCCCGTTTGATCTTAATCGCCGGCACATCACTGAAGTGCGCAGATTCATAAAAGGATATCAGCCCTTCCAGTCCTTCCGGTTTTCCGCCGAAGTGATTCCACAGGGCAACGGACAGGTCAATTTTCTGACCCGCCCAGAAACCGTCCAGGTGCCGTTTTTCTGCCTCTCCCCGGATGGCCTGATACCTCATGCCGAGCCTGACAAGGTCTCTCAGGTGCCTTGCAGATCTCTTTCGCAGTTGATGCTCATCCTTGAGTGCGGTTTCATCATATCTAACTCTGAGCCGCGTAGAACAGGGCACAGATGCTCCTTGCTGCTCAGCCCGAGCGCCTGGCGTTTCGGCAAGGGCCAGGGTGCCTTTGAATAAAATGGATGAGCGTTTCTTCATGATTGTGCTGACCGCTTGCATCTGAAAGGCATCTACCCAAAATGTCCGGTAGTTCACCGACCCATTTTCATTGATGAAGCCACGAAGTGCTCTGAAGATTTGAAAGTCTTCTATGGTTTGGCTGTGTCTAAACGACAAGCCTTCTGAGAGCCCTCTGAGGATATCTAAACCTTGGCGGGCCTGGGGACTCCCCATCTGAAGGGCTTCGCGATGAAAGGTGTCTTCGGGGCAAATCAGTTTTCCGTCTTTGACCAGGGTGGAAACCTCACTGAATAATGCCTCGGTATTTGCTGCTCCGGGCCCGGAGAGGGGCTGGCCCAGCCCTTGCCGAATAAAGTTTTCAATGACAGGGGTATCCAAATAGAGTATCGGCAGAGGAGAGCGTTTCCCTCGAACCATGGCAAGCTTGCGGCTTAACACCTTTTTCTCCCGGCCATGGGGAAGGGAGTCAATCTTTTGTTTGAGACTCGCGTCGAGTTGATCAAAGATCTCATCAGCATATGCACGAGCCCCTTTATCCAGGCGCTTATAATACTTGACAATATATTCATGAAGTTGCTCCCACACTTGACCGGACACCTCGCCTCGCTGAGTGGGAGTACCCGAAGATAGCTTATCCAAATGCTTCCGTATATGTCTTCTCGTAATCACGTTCGCTCAACTCGCCGAGACCTCGTGGATCATCTTATCTTCTGAGCCAAAGTGGTCGCACAGAGTCTCGAAAATCTGGGCGCCATGCTTGATAAAATAACAGCTTTCAAAGATCTTGTGATCCACCATTCCTTCGGATGCCAGGTGGTTGAGCCAGTCCTGAAGAGGCTTATAAAACTCGCCCACAAAGATTTGCGGCTTGTAATGCCCGATGCCGAGTTTCTTCTTGACAAAAGTAATGGCATTTTCCAGGTTGGTGCCCACACCGCCTTTGAAATAGATGTCTGCCTCAGTGGTTTCAGATAGGATTTCCTGTCTTTCCAGCAAATCATTTCTGGCCAGATAAGCTGCAAAATCGACATGTGGATCAATATCAACACCAGGAATTTTCCAGTACACGGCTCCGGAAAGCATGCCCAGAGATGCCGTGGTTTCCGACACAAAGGACATGACACTGCCGGTGTTACCGCCTGTGAGGATGCCACAAATGCCGCCGTGGAAAGCCTTGAAGGACTTGATGCTGTCTACAATTTCCTTCTTGGTCTCAGCATCAACATCGCCTGCCGTTCCGTAAATTGCAGCCAGCTTTCTTGAACTGAATGCCTCATTGAAGGAAGGTATCACCGAAGATCTCATAAAGAACTGCTTGTATAAAACAAGGTCGCCTTGAAGTGGGTTTTTCCAGTAAATAGCTACGCCCATATCCTGAAGGGTGTTCATAAAGACAAGGTGCTCAGACCTGAAAAAATATTCCTCCTCAGGGGCCTTTCTGAAGGTCAGATTCTTGATAAGACCAAGGTCAGCAGCTACAATGAGGTAAGATGCAAGGAGTCGGTTGGGGAAATCCTGTAGGATCAGCGATGTGTTAGGCTGAAGCCTGTGCAACAGTTGCTCATAGCTGTTGTTTAGCTCAATGAATTCTTCCCCTTCGGCTTCACTAATAACTGCGATGGTCTTTTGATCCACGGCCCGCTCTTTGTAAAGTCTCTCCAAAAGGGAAGACTTCAGGTCAATATAAAATTTTTTTGCACTGTGTTCCGGCATGGCTGGTTTGTAGACTTCGAAACGAATCATTTCCTTGACGATGTCTTTTTCTTCACCCATAAGCTCAAGATATATGATTCCATTGGTGTGTTTACTTCCTACCCTGGCATCCGTGTGCTCGTGATCCAGAATGTAGATTTCATTTTGTTGCGTGAAAAGGCTTGTGTGAGATATCACCCCGCTTCCGGCCGGCACGATGACGTTGGTCACCTTTTGCTCAGGCTGGGCAAAATAAAGGTCCTCACGAGGGATCGTCTTCTGCACAGCGGCTTTCAAATAATCAGGCGTCAAGATCCTGGGGTTGGGAAGATGAATAAATGGCATAATCGGCACCGCCAGGACGCCTTCGGCCAGGACCTTGGTTCCCTTAGGGACAATGATGGTGCGGTTTGAGATCAGATTGATCAGTTCCTCGGCAGAGTATTTCAGCTTAGGGTTTTTCAAATAGATCTTGCCTACTTCGAGCCCTTGTGTCATCAACTGGTCAATGGTCAGACCTGCCGAGTATTCGGGTATGTAGAACCAGAACCTGGCTTCATATGCGATTCTATTTCCTTTCAGTTCAAAAGCGCTTAGCTTCTCCTGATTAATGCCGAGTCTGGCCTTTGTGCTGTGCAGATCTGTTGTCAGGCAGTCTTGGTTTCGTAAGAAATACTGCATCTGTTCATCATCAAGGTGTACGGATACGAGCGCGATAACCTCAGCGGCATCTTGACGAATGATTTTTTCTATCTTGCAATCAGGGCTTTCGTTCAGTGACACAACCAAACCTCCATGAGAAGTCGCACAGGAAGTATCCGTCCACGGTTACGGTTGCGTAACTCGTGTCGGGATTCGTAGAACGGCTAAAGCGCGTTAGGAAGTGAGGACAAAGGCGTTAGGCAAAAGACTTTTGGCCTTACATCCTAGTGCCTGTTGTTGCGCAACCTCATAACGTATAACGAAAATCATGATCCCAAAATATCTTTCTTGAATACCATATAATACCTAACGGAAAACAGATAACTGTGAACGGTTACTATTTAGGAAGCTATTAGCTGCAGTTGAGCAGGGAGTAAATACCACCGCAGCCGACCTGAGTGGGTGGGCAGTTTTTCCACGTCAATGCGACAGCATCCACCCATCTCAAACTGAACTGCTGCCTTGGAGCCTTCTGTGAGCAAGAAGGAGGCCAGTTCTGCTACTGATGGGAGATGTCCGGCAATCAGTACGCGCTCGGCCCCTGAAAGCCCGGCCAGGACCTCAACCGTGTCCTCAGGCGGGGTCATGGCCTTGACTTTTTCTGTTTCGATAATTTTCTCCTGTTTAAATCCCACCGCCTCTGCCACAATGGCAGCCGTTTGCCTGGAGCGTTTTTTGGGACTTGACACAATGACATCAAAGGAAACGCCCATCTTCTTGAGGGCCTGACCACTGGCACGAATCCTGGCTTCACCCTCAGGGCTAAGCCCCTCCTCCGGGTCCTGTTCCTTAGGGAGCGCCGGGCCGTGTTGCATCAGATAAATCTCCATGTGATCACCTCCGAATTTGGATTGTTGTTTATTGCCGTAGCCCCGAGATCTTCTGCAGGATATAAATAACTTCCTCCAGCCCTATTTTGCCGTCGTTGTTTATATCTGTTATCTCGATCGAATGAGAAGGACCTATACCTGCCAGAACTTTGAGAGCCAGTATTGCGTCCGCTAAGGTTGCGACATCCTCCCTGTACTCGTATGCTCCCATATCATATCCTCCACCTTGAGGTCTTATCCTGCCGTCGATGTCCTTGTCTGGTGCCCCATTGGATGTGCCTTTGTCGATGCAAGGAGACGATGCGCTCAGGCGGTAGCCACGATTTTCAGGATCAACGAACAGGGGATCGCCGGATATATCATTCGCACCCTTCGCAAAACCGAAATAATCTCTAAAGGAATTGTTCCATACGTCATTATAATCATTTCCTGAACAGGATTGGGCGCCTTGACTTCTCAGCCCGCATTCATTTTTGGTGATTATGTTGTTAACGATCATTACGGAAGAAATACCCTCGTTGTGCCTAACTCTAATAGCTGCACTATTGGAGGCTGTACGATTGTGACCCGTGATTATATTATTCACTATTTTCGGATTGGCATTATCTATAATGGAGATTCCGGCGAGATCATTGTCGTATATAATGTTGTTGATGATAGATGCGCAAGAGTTATCGCAATTACCAATACCACCACTACCCTCTGAACCATTTCCGTTATCATAGATGTAATTGCCATCAATCGTAGGACATGCGTACACCATAACGCCGATTCCATGTGTGGTATTGGAACAGATGAAATTATTGTGAATATATGGAGAGCACTCATCCGTACTGCCGGCAGTAGTAGCATGAACGCCGAGACTATTTCCATGGAGTTTACAATCCATGATTTCAGCATCGTTCGTACCACTACTGGCATTGCAATTGATTCCATTGGCATTACTAGCCCCGGTGATCTCCAGACCCTTGATCATTGCTCTGTAGTTAGTAAGCGTGATCGTATGTGTGCCAGGGCTTGCCGAACATATTATAGGTTTAGCGTCTCCGTCTGCTATGCCAACTAGACTTATGTTTCTTTTGGGCATTGGGGCAAAGCTGAGTGATTCATTGTATGTAGCATATTTAACGTAGATGGTGTCTGTTCCGCTGGCCTTACTGATTGCATGAGAGATTGTTTTCCAGGGATTTTGAGAAGTACCGGCCGCATCGTCGTTGCCACTATTGCCGTCAACATAGTAATCCGTACAATAGCCGGAACTTGCCATGGCTACGGCCAAAAGGACGGCCAAAAAAAAGAACGTCTTTGATGGAAATATCTGAGGAGCCATAATTCAACCCTCCAAACCGATAACAACCGCAGGAGTGACAAGGGTAACCGTTGCACTTGCGCAGCTCACTCTATAGACTTTCACATATTAAATTTCACCGCGTTATCGGTCGTCGGCGTATTACAATACAGCCTCCTCCCTCTGGCCTTGTGAAATTTAATATGTGAAAGTCTATATTTCACCCTGGGGGGGCTCGGCCTCCTCTTCTATGCTGGTATTGTAGGCTTTGACTTCTTTGTCAAACGCCTGTCTTGTCTTTTCGTGGTCTTTGATCCGTGTGTTGAAGTCTCTTATCTTCTCAGCAAGTTCTCTGCGTTCATCTCGCGTCAACGGGCCCTTTGTTGCCTTGTCCAGTTGTTCCCTTTCCTCCATGAGCACCTGGTATTGTGCTTGTAACTTCACCCCGGCTTTATTCAACTTCTCCTCTTTAGTACCTTCCTCGTCTTTTTTGGACAGCGGCACCTTTGAGGCCCCTTCTTGTTTTTTCTTTATTTCAGTTTTTTTCTTTATTTCCGATTTTTTCTCCGGGGCCGGCTGAATATAAAGTTCCTCGTATTCATCAACCTTTGTCCGCTGATCAGCAGGGACATTGGAAAGGTCATCCGTGTAGCAGGCGTTGCCTTCCTCGTCCACGTACCTATAGAATTCAGCCAATCCGAGCGCAGGAAAAGCCGCCAAAATGAGTACAATCAGGGATACTCCAATCTTCATGGCTGTTCTTCCTTCTATATGAAATACTTGATTACAACAAACCCCAAAATTAATAATATCACAAAAACTACAGCAAGTGTATTGAAATGTCGGTCGATAAACGATTGGATCCTTGGTCCGAACAGATAGATGAGACCCCCTATGAAGAAGAATCGAGCTGATCTGGAAACAGCAGACGCCACTAGAAAAACCACGAAGTTGATCCGAAAGGCGCCTGCCGTAATCGTAAAGACCTTATAAGGAATCGGCGTAAGGCCAGCGATCCCCACGGCCCAGGCATCGTACGTCTGATAGAGATGCCGAATATAGTCGTACTTATCGACCAATCCGTAGAATTCAATAATACCATCGCCCAAACTGAGCATGAACTGGTATCCGATAAGATAGCCCATACAGCCACCCAGTAGAGAACCGGCAGAACAAACCAGGGCATACCTGAGGGATTTTTTGGGCAAGGCAACTGAGAGGGCGATCAGTAGAACATCCGGCGGCACAGGGAAGAAAGAGGATTCGGCAAAGGCCAAAATAAACAATGCCCAAGTCCCATAAGGCGTTTTGGCCCAGTGCAAAACCCAGTCGTAGAGCCTTCTCAGCACGGTCTATTCTTCTTTCCAGCCATTGTTTCCAATGAGTTTTACGAATCGACACCCCCCTAAATTTATCTGCCGGACTCCGTCTTCGTGCTTAACGACCTTAAGCAGTGCCTGGGAGAAGCGATTCCCTGCCGGGATAACCAGGCGACCACCCACGGTCAACTGTTCCACAAAGGCATCTGGTATCTTTGGTGCCCCAGCCGTAACTATAATGGCTTCAAATGGGCTTTCTTCCGGCCAACCCAGGGTCCCGTCAGAACACTTGGCAACAACATTGTGGTATTTGAGCTGGTCAAGGATCTTGCGTGCTGTGATCAGCAACTTACGCACCCTTTCAATCGTATAGACTCGGTGGACCAGTTCAGCCAGGATAGCTGTCTGGTAACCAGAGCCGGTACCGATCTCAAGGACGCGATCATCTTCGGTCAATTCAAGGGCTTGGGTCATCTCAGCCACAATATACGGCTGGGATATGGTTTGGCCTTCTCCGATGGGAAGGGGAAAATCTCCGTACGCCTGGTCCTGCAGTGCCTCACTGACAAAAAAGTGGCGAGGAACCTTTCTCATCGCTTCGAGCACCCGTTGATCATAGATACCACGGGCCTCGATCTGGGTACTTACCATCTTTTCCCGGAGGCGTCCAAATTTCATATATGAATGTATCTCAAAACGATGTGCAGCTTAATTCCGCATTGCGCCTGTCGGCTTGAGGGCATCACCGCAATACTTTAGAACCCCTCGTACATGACCCGATTTGGCTTGCGTTTCGGGACAGGGGACGATTGATCCGGGTAGCCAATAGGAATTACTGCCACCAGTGTCTTGTCACGGATGCCAAGGGCCTCATTGATCTCACGGGCGACGTGCACCGGCCCTGTCGTCCAGCAAGCTCCCAATCCCTCGGCGTGGGCTGCCAACAAAAGATTCTCAATGGCCGCAGCCACGGTCTGGATGCTCGTCTCCGGCCTTTCCTTGGTAGGCTCATAGTACGCAAAGACAAGGACCGGGGCCCCGCCGAGCCGCTTGAAGAACTTTCTCGTAAACTCCACGACCATCGGGTTATCAGCAAACACGTCTTTAAGGACCGGCTCAATATGATCATAACCCTTGCTTGTAATTTCGACAAGGGCATCTTTTCGGTCTCCTGCAATCACCACAAAATACCAGTTCTGCAAGTTCATGCCGGATGGCGCCCACGTGGCCATTTCAAGGATCTTTTCAATGGTTTTTTTAGGGGGCGGATCTGACTTAAACTTCCGCACACTTCTGCGACCCTTGATGGCCTCATATAGATCCATGGTCAACTCCTTTCACCGAACATAAAAAATCTATCAGAACGAGGACTTGGAGTCAAGAGAAAGCCCCTTTGCGGTTTACGTGACAAAGCCGTTATGATATTGCCTATGCAATGCAACCGTTCACGGTTCTCCGTTTTCCGTTCACCGACGGGCAGCGGGCGGCAGCAAGGACCAGAGATATTGCTGGGGGGCGCTCAACGGATAAGCCACAGTCCGAAGGCTAGGAAATCAAGATCTGCAATTAAATATAGTGTTAGATGGCAACTTCGGACAACGGACAACGGTTAACAGTGAACCGTGAACGGATACATTTAAGGACATATTAAAGGTGGTTTGTTTCTTAATCTCGTGGTTCCGGCTTGTCCGGGTTAGGAGGCCGAAATGTCATTTAAGGAGAACCTGAAAAGAAAAATGCTAATAGACACGCTTTCAAGGACTGCCTCCGTGTCTATAGGAGCCCCTGGGATCTCTCGCAGGGTAGACAAAGAAACCATGCGTAAGCTTCTCTCCTTGAGCCCCTTTGTCTTTGAAAAAAGAAGAGGCCTTGATCTTTATTTCAGAGAGTTGGATCAGGGCACAGGGGAGGTCCTTGTGCTGGATAACGAGCTTCCCCTTTATAAGAACACCAGCCTTGAAGATGTCACGCTGCGCAAGAGCCCTGAATTAAAGGAAATGATCAGCATCAGAAACGTTATCAAGATCTTGAAAGACTCCGATATCCTCATGTGCAAAGGCCGGGAGGCCCTCCGCTATGTGCAGGATCGTGCCTTGGAATTGCTGGACCTTCGTTATGATGAAAGGGACATACAAGAGTTAGCCGACGAAGGGCTAGATGCCTTTGCCAGGGCAGATTCTGAGGCAGTCACGGAAACGTTGGACCTGTTTATGGAGATTCTGGGTTACGAGGTACTGCCCGTCCAGGTCCTTGTGAATGACTACGTGATGTTCGGTACTTCCCACAAGGAAGAACGTGGCAAGGATGCCTTTGGCCCTATTATCATGTACAACGATAGGACGAACGCCCTGCGCGTGATCAAGCAAACGGTGCCTGTAGATGATCCTATCAAGACAGCCCTCATCCACCAGGTTGCCCTGGGCGAAGCAGAACCGGACGTGCAAAACTACGGGGTCTTCCAATTCTTGAAAGAGGAAGTCTTAAAAAGAAAACAGCCCACTGTTCACTAGGACTCAATATTGAGGCATTTATGCAATGAGTGAATACAACCGAGAACAAGCAGAAGCCATCACAATTGTGAAGGACCATCTAAAAACGCTTTCTCCCTCTGCGCTGGTAAGCCTGAGGGCAAGGATAAAGAACTACCTTGGCTTCAGGAAAGACGTTGACAGGTTTTTGCGACGCCACTTCTCAAGCCTCTGCACTGAGACGTGTTACCAGGATCACTACAGTGCTTGTTGCAGTTACGAAGGAATCATCACTTTTTTTGCAGACGTGGTGATCAATGTCATGGTGTCGCCGGACGAGGAGGTTGACAGGCTGCTGCAGGTCCTGAGTTTGGCAAACCTTGGCCCGAAGTGTGTCTACCTTGGGAAAAGGGGTTGCCTCTGGCGCGTAAAACCCATGGTCTGCGAGATGTTCCTCTGTGAGCCCGCGAAAAGAAAGGTTTTTGACAAAGAGCCGGAGGCAATGAGAACGTGGGAAAAAATAAAACACAGACAGAAGAGATACACATGGCCCAACCGTCCCGTGCTTTTTGATGATCTGGAAAGCTATTTTATCGAAAAGGGATACTATTCCAGCCTCATGTATTGTCACAACAGCCCCGGGCTCTTGAGGGTAAAGACCCTGGCCCAAAAACGGCGTAAAACCAGGGAAAATCCATAACAAGGAAGTACGAAGTAGTGATCCTCTCAAGAATCCGTATCGGCTTTTGACTCGGCCCGTTCTGAGGCCGAAATCTGCTTCTCTATGGCCTGGAAAAGTTCCCTGGGTTTAATCGGCTTTGATACATAATCGTCCATGCCGGCCTCCAGGCACCGGTCACGGTCGCCCTTCATGGCATGGGCCGTCACAGCAATGATCGGAAGCCGTTCCGATCGAGCTGAAGGCTGAAGGCTGAAAGCTGAAAGCTGAAAGCTCATCGGAAGAAATCCTATTTTTTGCTTTGAGCTTTGAGCTTTGAGCTTTTGTTCCGAATTCCGAATTCTCCTTGTGGCCTCCAGTCCATCCATCTCTGGCATCTGCACGTCCATGAGCACCAGGTCGAAACGTTCCTTCTCGAAGGCAGCAACAGCTTCTCTGCCGTCGCTTGCCACTACTACGCTGTGTCCCCGCTTTTCAAGCATCCGCACTACCAACCGCTGGTTAACGACGTTGTCTTCAGCCACCAGGATTTTGAGAGGTTTCGTGCCCTTTAAGGGCTGTGTTACTTCAATTTCTCGCAACGAATGGCGGGTGATTAGAGGCGCTTCACGGTCATCCTTTTGCCGATAAGCCATCACGGCCATAATGGTATCCAAAAGGTCTGACTGCTTGATCGGTTTAATCAGGTAGGCTGAAATATCAAGATCACGACATTGGGCGGCGTCTCCCCTTTGGCCTGCAGAGGTTAACAGGACGATAACAACTCCAATGAGCCCCGTTCGCTTCCTAACCTCTTTGGCGAAGGCAAATCCATCCATTTCAGGCATAACGGCATCCAGGAGGACCAGGGAAAAAGGAGCGTTCTGCTCCCGGGCTCGCTCCAAGGCTGCAAGAGCAGCCTTTCCGCTACCTACAGCAGTGGGTTTCATATGCCAATTTAAAAGTATTTCCTGGAGGATACGGCGATTCGTAGCATTGTCATCGACCACCAGGACACGCAGGCCTCTTGCATCAAAAGACTCTGCAACCATGGGCCTCATTGACAGCATTTTGGGACGGTCAAAACAGGCGGTGAAGTGCAATGTGGTGCCCTTGCCAACCTCGCTTTCCACCTGGATGTCTCCTCCCATCATCTCCACCAGATTCTTAGAGATGGCAAGCCCCAGGCCCGTGCCGCCGTACTCGCGGGTGGCAGAACTGTCGGCCTGAATAAAGGGCTCAAGAATCAGTTGCTGTTTATCTGTGGGGATGCCGACACCCGTGTCGGTTACGCTAAAGCGCAGGCAGGCATTATCCTCTGTCCCTGACTCCTTCTCTACGCGAACCACGATTTCACCTTGTTCCGTGAACTTAATAGCATTGCCCACAAGGTTGACCAAAATCTGGCGCAGACGCCCGGGATCGCCAATCAAGGTCTCCGGTACATCAGGTAAGACATGATAGGATAACTCCAGTCTTTTCTCATGAGCACCAACAGAAAGAGCCCTCAACGTATCTCCGACATTGTCGAGCAAGTCGAATTCGATAAGTTCGAGATCAAGCTTTCCTGATTCAATTTTGGAAAAATCAAGGATGTCGTTGATTAAAGTCAGGAGTGCGTCACCAGAGGTCTTCACTATCTCAAGGTATTCTCGCTGCTCAGCAGTAAGCTTTGTATCAAGGGCAAGATCCGTCATACCAATGATCGCGTTCATGGGGGTTCGGATCTCGTGGCTCATGTTGGCCAAGAATTCGCTCTTGGCTCGATCTGCGGTCTCAGCAGCTTCTTTGGCCTTCTGCATGACCTCCTCAGCTCGCTTGCGCTCAGAAATATCCCTTATTATCCCTATGGCATTCCATTCACCCTTTATCTTCACTGCTGAAAGAGAAAGCTCAACGGGAAACTCTGTCCCATCTTTTCTTAAAGCCGTCAATTCAAGGGTCCTACCCACAGCAGCTCCCTGGCCGGTCTTTTTGAAATGGCCGAACCCCTTTCCGTAGGCTTCGTAGTAGCGCTGTGGCGTAAGTAATAAATGCAATTCCTGGCCTAAGGCATCTTGAGCCGAATGGCCGAACATCCCTTGCGCTGCATCATTCCAATAGCAAATGCCTCCCTCGCCATTCATCATTATAATGGCGTCCTGCGCAGAAGCGGTGATAGCCTTTAGTTTTTGCTCGCTCTCCCGAAGCGTCTCCTCGGTTTGCCTGTGCTCAGTCATGTCCCTGAATGTCACAACAGCACTGGATGGCTCGCCACTTAAATCTCTCATGAACGATACAGTCAGAAATACGGGAATCTCCCGGCCATCCTTTGATACGAATGTAGTGTACGCTGGGGTGATGGCTTTTCCCGTGAGAGCAGACTCTATGGCAGCGGCTGTTTTTTTCGCATCCTCCGGTTGAGTTGTTATTGCTGCCACGTCAGCCACTTTTTTTCCAACCAGTTCACTCCCGACATGACCCGTCATTTTTTCAAAAGCCCGGTTGACGAAAGTGACTTCCCCTCTCGAGGTACATAAGAGCAACGCATTATCCATAGCATCAACCATTGCTGACGCGGCTTTTGCTAGCTGTTCCTCCGCCCGCTTTCGTTTGACGGATTCTTCTTCTAACCCCTTGAGCCTTTGTTCCAACTCTTCATAGGTTGGTTTTCTCTCCATGAGAGCATCCTCCAATTCCCAAAAACTTAGAAAGGCCGGTAAGCGCGTGCCAAAACTGAACTGTTCACTTTGAGGATGGTTATAGGCTTTAAGATAAAGATTTTGGGAAGGCTAGAGGGAGGAAGGCGTACTCGTCGTACGTTGACGACCGATAACGCATCCCAAATCTTTATCTTAAAGCCTATAGACTTCCACATATTAAATTTCACAAGGCCAGAGGGAGGAGGCTGTATTGTAATACGCCGACGACCGATAACGCGGTGAAATTTAATATGTGAAAGTCTATATATATCCTTAACACGATCATACGTTATCTTCCACCAGGATTTTACGCAGTGCCCCACTCAGGTCCTTAATATCCCTTCTTAAGCTATTCACAGATCGAAATGAACGGGCAAAGTCCTTGATTTCAATGTCCACTTTGCCTATAATATTTAGTATCATTTTAGTCTGATAAAACAAACAAGCTTAAACAAAAAGCTAACTCGAAAGTATAGGAATTTCCTTTTTTGGACACGGATTACACGGATTACACGGATGGCTATGGATTAGGTCTATATTGTTCAAACACTACTTCCATTTCATAAATGCCGCCACATTTGTGAAATAAAAATCTGTGAAATCTGTGTCCAAAATTTTCTAAGTCCGCCCGAAGGGCGCTAAGTTCTTACGATAATTTTAAAAAGACCAATCTATCCACAAGCAGAAAAGAAATCGCATCCGTTATGGGGGGGGAACCGCTAGATGGGAAAAAACATCTTGTTAAAAACAAATGAATATGCTGGTAAGTATGTGGCATTAAAGTCATTTAAGGATAGGACCGTTGTAGCCCACGGCGCAATTCCCAAACAGGTTAAGGAAGAGTCCTCTTTAAGGGGGCATTCAAACGCGGTCATAGTTTTTGTCCTTGAAAATACAGTATCCCACGTGTATTGATGCCCATTCGCGACTTTCCATACCCAACTCGATTCCCGCCGCCCACGTGCACCGAATGGTTAGCGCCCCCAGTGCTGCTGCGCAGTCCTGGAAGACGGAGATGTTCCCTCTCCACACGAAGGACCTTACTCAACGGTTTCGCGGATTGAGACTTTCCAGCTAAACCCTCCTACGCAAATCATCAATGAACTGTTGATACACACTGAAATTGCCATGTGAAGCCGCAAAAACCATTTCTACTAAATGCTCAACGCGAGGTCTATGTTGCGAGTCGAGTCCATATTCGTGCAGTAATCCATCAATGTTATAAACATGGTTGATAATTTCATTAACGCGGTTCCGATCAACCTCTTTGGAAGTCGCCGCACCGTGATAAGACATCAACATCTTATGAAACCGTTCTTGTTGTTGCTCTTCTGCAGAAGACACCATTGAAGATAGATAATCAGATACTTTCACCTCAACATGCGTTTCACACGCCGGGCAATCTACTGCCGGCGGCAGATACTCGTATGTCACTTTCCCTGTGACCATACCAGCACTTCTTCCCAAGGGAGAAAGGCGGCAAACAGTGGGTTTATCTTCCATCAACATACAACCCCACGCATCTTTGCTGGCCCACGGCGGTAAGGCTCTTTTATGGTAAGAATAGACTTCATGGATTGGGTGCAAAAAAGGACAAGTACTCTCTTCGGCATTTTCGGGTCGAGTATGTACATCAGCACCTACCGGCAAATATCGTATGTATGGAAAAAACAGGCGGTATTTCTCGATATAAAATAATTCAACTAACGGGGGCTTCCGATCAAACAAATCGATAGTAGAATCAATGTCATAGAATTGGGCACCCTTTGACGACAAAATGCGAAACATATCATTAATATTGATCATCAGGTAATTCTTGTTTCTGCAGCACTCCCCTTTACAAGCTTTCAGACAGGCTTGAGGATCGAATCTAATGGTTCCATGATAGTCCACAGGAATACCGATTACCTGTTGAACACCTACAGGTATTATCCCATACTCAGGATCACCTGATAGGTCCGGAGAATACTCCTCACTTATGTCAGCAATCAATTCCATAAGATGAGGATCATTTTCAATGGCATCTACAAACTCTCCTAACCCATCTTTCCTCAAGGTTTCCGTTAATTCGGAATATGACAGGTCACCATACTTGCCTAACAGCATTTCAAGTATTTGTTGATACATGTACCCGTATCCCCCTCAAATAAAATTCGCTTCTTGTTCGCAGCTAACGCGGCAGTGAGCAGCCGCCAACAGGCTGTCTAAAAATAAAAAATCTTCGGAATTATAAGAAAACGGCTATGAAAAAAGCGGCATCAATCTCGCGGTCTGCTCAACTGCTTTGTTCTGCCGGAGAAATTACGGACAATAGTATCTCATCATACATCTCAGCATTGCTAATTAACCCTTTGACCCTTTGTGATAACTTCTGTGGGTTCATGTTCCACCAGATCCAGGTATGTGTATCAAGCAGATATATCATTTGCAGGCATCCCACATGTCCTCACCCAATGGTGAAATTACATCTTTTTCAAAAACAAGAGCATCAGAAAGTCTGCCCGGCTTG
>JAUVJO010000219.1 GCA_030592345.1 Deltaproteobacteria bacterium | reverse complement strand
TCACGATCCAGCCGCATAGTTACCGGTTGTTTTAGGTACTTGATGTAAGGATTTTTACGTCCTTTCATTTTGGAGAAATCGTAATGGTCTCTCATCGTCTATGCCTCCAATACTCATTTTCTTCATCTCCATCCGCCTTCTTGGCCGATATGATTCTAACAATCGTCTCACTTTCTCGGAAACAGTGGCAGACGACGAGAATCCGAAGTTTAAAACTCATTCCAAGCAGGATGAAACGGTCTTCATCTTCTGAATGGTCAGGGTCGAAAAATTGTATGGCATTTTCATCGTAAAAGACCGTGCGCGCTTCATCGAAAGAAATGCCATGCTTTTTGATATTAGCCTTTTTCTTCCGACCATCCCATTCAAACCGCAATTCATTCATATGTACATTGTACTTATAATAATGAGTATGTCAAGATGTAAGTTTATGCCGAACGTATAGAGTTTTATCCATTGTCCCGCAGTACAAGAATACTATTTTTGGGGACGTCCTTGGGAGTCGTTATTTGATTATCTAAGGACGTCCCCCTTTTCTCTCTGTTTACCCCCTACGTTCCAGCATATAACGTTGCGGGCAAAACATGATGACAAGAAGGGAAAAGCAGACTGGTCTTCTTTTTTCCCTGGCAGTGCTCATGGCTGTATGCACACTCTTAATGTTTTGTTCCCGTGGGACTCTGTCAAAAGCCCCACGGGAATATGCGCTTGCCAGCGGCTCCAGGCCGCTCTGGTATGGAACAAAGCGAAGTTCAGCCTATCCTTCCTCATCCCAGCCATCCATCTCTTCCTCGGCGTCTTTATCCGAAATAGTCACGCCCTGAGTTTTGGCGTACTTGGTCATTGTAGAAAATGTTTTACCGATAGCAGAGCCCTGTTTGGGAAGTGTTTTGGAAAGAAAGGTCATCAGGCTGAGCGATTCTTTTAACTGTTTGACGGCCTTGGCCCCGTACTTGATGGGATCGCCCTTTACCGTGTCTATTGAGGTTTTCAAAGTGTCAACAAACTCGGCGGTCTTTTGCCCTGCCTGGATATCCGCCAAGCCGCCCGCACCCACATATATGAGGCCCTTGCCCAGCAGTTTCCTGCCCTCGGCATCGAGTTCCTTTTTCTCTTCCTTGACCGCTTTCAGGTCCTCATTTCCCTCATCCACCTTGTTTAAGGCATCCTTGATATTTTGGGGATCCTCCCTGTTTTTCAAAAGATCCGTTACGGCGGCCTTGTATTTCTCAGCTTTCTCCTTGGCCCCAACGGCTTCCATTACTTTGGCGGCACCCATGAGGAACGACTCCGCGGCCTTTGCCACCAACTGACGGATGGATTTGTCTTTTGCGTTGACGGCGTTCAGATCAACGGGGGCGGCGCTCTTCTTTTTCCCTCCTATACCCGGTATCTTGGGTTTCCAGGCATGGGCTGAAGTGAGCATGGATGAGGCAGCAAAAACCGTGATTAATGAAATAACAAGAGCAACAACAGCAGTTCTTTTCATGTCCGTACCTCCCTTTGACTTCTTCATTGTTTGGATAATTTGGCTAATGTCTGCAGCACAACCTCCCTGAAAACATCGCAATCATTGACTTCCTTAACCCCCACTATCACCTCCTCCCTAATGGCCTCACTTACTTTTGTCTTGTTTCCGCCTATATCTTTTTCTATCCACACCTTGTATCCCCATATCTGGTTCACGTCGTTTCCCTTGAGCTTACCCTTTTTGAGGCCAGTGATGCATAAAGCCACCGGATTTTTAGCTTCCGGAATAACAAACTCGTAATGGTTGCCTTCAAGGTCATATGCGCTTATAAGGCTCTTTTTAGCGCCCGAGGTATAAGCGGCGCCCATCCTGGGCGGCAGGACAACCGCCCCGCTCCTGTCAGCCAGATAATCAGAGAAGAACTGTGCGCAAAGGATGCCAAATTTCTCGTCCTTGCTGAAAATCTTCTTGCCTATCTTGCTGGTGATACTGACGTCCGTAACCTGAAATGTTTCATCCTCGTCGCTCTTGCATACGTATATGCTGATGCTGTCGCCTTTTTTCAGGATTGTTCCCGTGAATTTAATTTTAGCGCTGTTTTTTGATACACTGGCCACCTCGCCTTCCCCTCCTCCTGGCAGCTCAAAGTATATTCCGGGCAGCACCCCGGCGCTTCTGCCCTTGTCGATATCGGCCTTATTGCCGGATACCTTTGTCACGCGCGCCTGTATATTGCGCACATCCAGCCTGGTCAGCCTTTTGAAAAGGTTGCCGACGGCCCGCGCGTAAGTCTGGAAAAACTGCTCTTTTATCTGGCTGTCGGAAAACGGCCCCATAAAAATGTCTTCGGCAATGACCGGCACGGCGTATTCGATCTTGTCCTGATTTCCGGCAGGGGAGAAGAAGATGGCAGATATGCCCACGTCAAAGTAATACTTGGTCAGTGTTTTTTCTTGTCCTTTTAGCGTCAACTGGTACTCGTCCTTGTACAAATGCTCCTGGGTTATCAGGAAAGTCAGGCTCAACGGGCTTTCCACCTCTTCAAATTCCTTCTTTTTGTCAATCCCCGAGACATCGATCAGCTTGAAGCCAAGGCCGGCCGACTGTTTTTTCCTGTTGATAATATCGCGCAGTCTCTTTCCAAAAGCATTTTTCTGCCCCGCATTCCAATCGGAATGAAGGTAGGAAAATCGTGCATTCATTTGCTCAATGTTTCCGGCCGCCCCCCCGAACATGACACCCGCGAAAACGATCTGGGCTTCTTCACACATTGCCCCACCGGCACTGCCCAAAAAACATATTGCGCAGCACAAGAACAAAACGGCTATATTGTTTTTTTGCAGCAAGCGCATGGCTATAAAACCTCCTTTGTCAACTTATCGGAATGATGAGGGAAATTCTAAAAGCTGAAGGTGATGTGGTTCCCCTCCTTTTTCACAATGTCGAAATCATCAAACGGCTCCAGGGCCTCGTCGTCAAATATAAGGTCTTCCAGATCCTGGGCCGAACCCTTGAAGATCACATCCGCCGCCCAGACCTGCTTTTCGCGGTCACAGTAGGAGTTCCGGATCTCGCAGGCCTTATCAATTATTTTCCTTATAACCCTTCCCTGTTTCCGGCAGCTGGTGACGTTCTTTACTATTATATTGTAAACACGCCCGCTGCCCGCATACTGCTGCCAAGTCTCCAGGGTCTGCTTTGCAAGGGTTTTTGCGGCGTTTTTAGCGGCCGAATGCATCAGGGCCGAAAGCCCCTGGGTCTTGTCAGGGAACAGCTTCACAACCGTGTTGGAGTAGGATGCGACCACCTCTCCGGTGCCCGCATCAATGATCTCGCCTGAAACGGTCCCGGACCACTTATAGGCACCTGTTGCCGCATCAACGCCTTTTGGCGTGGCGTTAAGTTCCCCCCTGACCACGAAATTGGCGCGTGACTCCCGTGCGTATTTTGCAATAGCCTTTCTTCCTCCCGAGGCCACCTGGGCAAGCTTGCCGGTTCCGGTATTGGCGAACTCCCTGGCACCATCGACCGCCTTGATATCAAAACCCTTGTTCTTGAACTGCTCCTGAAAGGCGTCAATCAATATCTGGCTCTCCAGGTGCTTTTTTAGCCCGGTTGCGTCTTTTGTTTCCCAGGCCGTTAAAACAAACGCCACAACGGGATTGTCAATCTGCCACATGGTTGACTTGAGCATGGCCCGGAAATCGTCCCCGATCTGTTTGAGCGAGAGCACGGCCTTTATCTTTACGTTGAGGATCTTTCCGTCGTCCCATTTCCGCAACTTCTTGTAGCTCAAAATATAACCTTCGGATTTGGAAATGATCTTGTCCTTCACAAGGGCAAAATTCGCTATTTCCGTCTCACTTTTTATAAACGTGCCCAGGCCCTGTTCGATGGCTATCTGGAAAGCGCTTTTTAAAGCCTCCTTTTCGGCTTTATCCGAAGTGTTGTTCTCCAGGCTTCCCTGTCCGGTCACCGTTACGGTAATTTGTTCCTTCTCCTGAGCAAACCCGTCATTGCTTGAGCCCAAAAAGAGCAGGGCGGAGATAGCAAAAGTCCAGATAACCATCTTTTTCATTCGGACACCTCCTCCATTTGTTGTCTTCTGTGAATCTTGTGAAGACGGTATGCGTATTCCGCTCCATTCCGGCCACCTATTCCGCTTGATTCCGTCCACTGATTCCGATCCATTCCGTCCACTTGACAAAGCGAGAAAAAGCGAAGGAAAAGAATACCATGCCTCTACACTACCCCTTGCCCTTATACTTATAGACTCGATTTGTCAATAACAAATCCACCGTATTACCTCCTGTTAGATTAGACCATATTTGTCTACATTTGAATCTACAAAAGGAGTCATTTGATGCCAGAGGATGTTGAGAAACTTATTGGAGCCCAGATAGCAAGAATCCGAAAGGAGCGGGAGATTACACAGGAGCAGTTAGCAGAGTCAGTAAATGTAGCCACAGAAACCATCTCCAGGTTAGAGCGGGGGGTATCTATCCCATCCTTAAAGACCCTGGAGAAGATAAGTTGGGCACTCCATAGCTCTCTCAGAGAGCTCTTAGATTTTGAGTATCGCCTGAAGCCCGAAGATACTCTCTCTGAAGAAGAGCTTGCTAAAGTAATTGCCTTACTCAAAACAAGAAGCAAAGAAGACATCAAAATGGGCTATCAGATTCTAAAAAACCTGTTTGAGCAGATAGAGAAGAATTACCGTCCAAAAGATACAACCCAAAAGTCAAAATGATCCCCTTCCAACTTCCACAATTATATTGATGACCTTCTTCCATTTGTCATCGATGGCAAACTCTTTCTCCCTTTTGATCACTTAACGACCGTCACACAGACCAGGGTGCCGCCATTGTCAAACTGGACCGAGATTAAGAGATCTTGATATGAAGAACCAAACTAAGGAGATTGGGGGCATCCTTTACTAATTGGACTTTTACCTTAGCCGGCGTTTCAGGGCTTCGGCAAGAGAGTCCCAGGAAGTGACACGCCTACCATCAGTCTAAACCGCAACAGCGAGCGCTAACCCCGCACTTTGCCGCAGGGTTCTTCAATCAAGAAGCCATTCCCATAGTCGCCGATTTTTTATTGGCCGGGGAATCTCTGCATCCGGCCAGTCGTCTGTGATAAGCGTGCGCATGGAACCAGGAAAGAGGTCTGTCGCGGTCAGGGGGGCAAGTTCACGTGCTCTTATCTTTTCTTCGGACAGGTCGGAGTGAGTAACCTGAATCATCTCTTGTGCCTTGAGACCACGACACACCAGAAAATCAACCTCCCCTGATTGCTGTTCGAAGTAGAACAAGTCCTGTTTTCTCATCTCCAGCGCATGAAATACAGCCGTTTCTTCCAAACGCCCAATATCTTCATCAAAAGTTAGCGCAGCAACATGCCGCAACCCTAAATCGCCTGCATAAATTTTTCTTGGTGCAACCTGCTGTGCCTTCAATGATCTGGCATAAGAACGAACCTCGCCGATCAGATAAGGTTCTTGCAGGTAGGTCAAATAGGCGCGTGCCATATCAAGCGAGATGCCAAACGTTTTTCGCAGCGATTGCAATGTCGTTCTGCACGCAGTATGGGTAAGCAAATACACTGCCATGTCTCTCAGCAAACGGACATCCCTGATTTGATGTCGCATAACCACGTCCTTAAACAGTATGTCGTCCAAATACTGAGATAAAAGCCTCGCTCGAACTTCATCGGACTGTTCCAGAGTAACTTCAGGAAAGCAGCCCCATTGCAAAAAATTGTGCAATTCGTGGCGAAGAACGTGGCGCTGTTTTTCCAGTAACAACCTGTTTTCCATAGAGATATCCACACCCTTGAAACGGATATACTCGGAGAAAGAAAGAGGAAAGATTCGTACAGTGATATTGCGCCCGGTCAACAGAGTTGCAATTTCACGACTCATCAACTGAGCGGATGAACCTGAGACAACAATACTTATGTTTTCAGTTACGAGCCGTCCGTTCACCCAC
>JAUVJO010000012.1 GCA_030592345.1 Deltaproteobacteria bacterium | reverse complement strand
TTGAGCTTTCAGCTTTATTCACTTTGCCCATTTCGGACCAAATGCCTTCTGTACCGTATCCATACCAGGAACATACGGTTTCAGGTCCAGCACTGGTGAATCATTAAAGGCATCGATTTTGTCAATCCGGATGGCGTTTTTTTCAACCGACAAGATCTTACAAACAGATAGACCGATAAGGTTTGGCCTGCGCGGAGAACGGGTGGCAAACACGCCGGTCAATGGATTACTCATATTATGTCTGGGATGAACGCGCAATGTTTTTCTTATTTCAGGGGTATCGTTTTTGTCAAACCAATATAGAACGACTACATGGGAAAACTGATTCAACCCTAAGAGCGCATCCGCATATTTGTCGTAGACCTCTATAGTGGTGATACCGGAAGCCTTTTTTACCTTCCCAACCGGGAACAGCCGAAATGAATCCATTTTGTCTTCCTGTTTACATTGAGCCGGATTGACTGTGAAGACAGAGGCAATAATACACATCAGAACCACGTGTAAAAGAGAGGGAATAGTTTTCACTGTTGGCTTCTCCTTTCAAACTATGATAAAATAAAGAAAAGGATAACAACACTTTTGGTGTTGAGTCAACAATAAGTGTAAAAAGGATGATTTTTGAATGAAATCAGAAAAGGCATTCAGAATAAAAACACTCTTTTTTCTAATAACCAGCCTATTTTTGATCTTCGTATTTTTTCCGACTGGCCAAGTTTTGGCCGCAACCCCCGCCCTGAGCTGGACAGGTAATGCCGGTTTTGAAACTCATGGTGTTAATCCTGACAGTGCAGCGAGCGGATCAAACTTCGAGTTTCAGGTAAAGTACACTGATGCTGATAATGACGTTCCAACTGTCATGCAGGTCTGGGTTGATCTGAATGACAACGGAGAGTACCAGGAAGGGGAGGCGTTTACGCTGGCGAGCCTGGGAGGGACTGATTACGTGGCAGGAGTGAATTACAGCACTTCCATGATTATTAATTATGCTGGTGACGGAATCCTAAACTACAGGTTCTATTTCAGCGACGGCACGAACCACGCCACGGGTGATCCGACCACTGACCATGTTTTTACGGTTACCCAGACGAGATGGGGCGGCACATGTTATGTTTCAAAGAGTGGCAGCAATACGGTTCCGTATGACACATGGACCACAGCGGCAACGTTCATCCAGACTGCCATAGATTACGCCAGCGGTAACCTGGGTGTGGGTGAGGTCGGCACAGTCGTAGTTGCAGCAGGAACCTATTTCGAGAATGTCACTATGAAAGATGCCGTAGATCTCGTCAACAACACAGGCGATACCCCTATTATCGATGGCGGGGGAACCGGTTGCGCAGTGACCTTAAGTGGGCCTTTTTCGATTGGCTGCACCCTGGACGGATTTGATGTAAAGAACGGTGGAAGCAACCCCGGAATCTATGTGCATGGAACAGGCGCAGGGGTTACCAATACGACTACTATCAATAACTGCTCTATCCATGGCAATAGCGGCCCCGGGATCGAATTGGATGGAGGGCTTGCCCTTACTGCCCCTACTATTGATAATAACAACATTTATGGTAATAGCCAAGAAGGAATATCTCTTATATATGCAGGTTCGGTATCTCAGGATTTGACCATTCTGAATAACACGATTTATGAAAACACCTTGGCTGGCATAAACATTGCGGGTGCCTCCCATGTAACCATAGGGAACAATAATGATATCTACGGCAATTATGCCGGAGTGGCTTTTGATACAGGTGGCAGTAACCCAAGCTTCGCACCCGTTAGAGTTATGGGAAATAACATCTTTACTAACGATCGTGGTGGGATATATATAGTGGATGCCATTACGGATGAGGTAACCATTACCCAAAATAATATGTATCAAAATATCAGGGGAGGAATTAGCATTCAGAACTCCTGCAAGCTTGTGATTACCAAAAATGACATCCATGACAATGTTCGTGGCGGAATACATACCGGAACTGATGTGGCAGATGGTGGTGGCTTCTCTGGAAGCATGGGCTCTGCCATCCTCACTATCAGACAGAACAAGGTCCATAACAATGGCGGGAGTGACTACGGCAGCGGTATTGATGTGAGACACGCCTCCGGCACCATCGAAAACAATCTGGTCTATGAAAACTATAGGGGTGGCATCAGATTTGGTTGGGAAAATGAACTTGACCTACATATTACTGACATTAGGAATAACACCGTGGTTAGCAATGGTAATGATAATAATACCCCCGAGGATCCAACAGACGATAGAGGTGGTGGCATTATCTATGATAACCTTGCAGGGGCCGTCAATGACAAACCTGAAGGTTCTCCGCCAGGAAAGCTCTATATTAGAAACAACATCTGTGCCTATAATCAGAAGGCCGGTCTGAGGGCCTGCTTTACTAATACAGATAGTTCGGAAGAACGGGACTATAACTTGATGTATTCCAACTACGAATGGGATAGTAACCCTGATTGCGGATGGCCCGGCGATATTGACATGAGGTGTATAAATCAGCAGTACGGCGGTTGCGGGGCACACTGGGAGTATTATCCGACCCGGCCAGTATTCGATTACCCACACGACATTTTAGATGATCCCTTGTTTGTGAACATAACCAACGATGATTATCACTTGCAGACCGGATCACAGGCCAGACTCGCCGGTGACGATGGTAAGGATATGGGTGCGTACGGTGGAACTTATCCGATTGATTGGTAATCCGTATTGGCATTATTGAGGTTTAATTATTCGATAGGGACAAAAGCAAGTAATGATTTCTTCTAAGATGCGAACTATTTGGCTGTTCCTCTTTTCAGCGATGATAATCAGCGGAATGGCATGCTCCGGCTCTTCTGATGATTCTGCGACAAAACCCGGACCCGAACCTGGACCTGAGAATGGAATTGATTGGAAGACCGGTCAGGTCACAAAGAACTCTTATGAAGACAGCTTTCCCCATGTCAAAGGTGATTACTTGGTCTGGCAGGGGTGCGCTGACGGCGACTGGGAAATCTTTTTTTGCGATATAACCAATAGAGCAGACCCTGTCCTTATTACTCATAATGACTACGATGACATCTCGCCCCAGACGGATGGGAATTATGTGGTTTGGTTGGGATATAGCCATTCCGGTGGTGAGATCTACCTGTATGATATGATGAGCGGAGAGACCACTAGAATCACCAATGACGATAACGTGGATTCTCCTCCTCATATTTCAAACGGCCTAATAGTCTGGGCATCACACGAGGTGACAGACTCTGTTGAACCCGGTGACATCATGCTCTATAACACTGCAACAGGAGTAACTGAACAATTGACTGATGATAATCTGGATGATAGTGACCCTAGAATCAATAGTGAAACGGTTATCTGGATTCAGACTGAAGAAGAGCGTAATGTCACTTCATTTATCCATGATCTGGCCACAGGAACAACTACCGAGGCCCCTCAAGACTTTATCTGGGAACACAGTCCCCAGACAGATGGTGATCTGACAGTCTTAACCCGACATGATGGCAGAGACAGGGAGATATTTCTTTATAATGCCCGGCTCAAGGGCTTTGAACGGATTAGCGATAATGACCTTGAGGACACATATCCTCGCATCAGCGGAAACAAGATAGCCTGGACAACTGGTGAAGGCAAGGCATCAGAGATATTTTTTTCTTTTTGCATGGCAGACGAATAGCACTTCTCATAGAGTTTCAGAAAAAGATTTTGGCAAGGCCAGAGGGAGAAATCCGAGTAAGGCGTACTGACAGTACGTCGTCGAGGATTTCGACCGATAACGCAGCCCAAAATCTTTTTCTGGAGGTCTATCAGCAACGAAGACGGCACAATCCCACCATTATAGATCACCAAACCCAACACATTTGCAGTGAGGTGAATGATGAGATCTTTTAGGATACGAGGTATTTTGCCATTCCTTTTCTCCATGTTGATGGTCAGCGGAATTGCATATAGTCAGCCCGTTGAGAATCTTGTAATAAATCCCGGATTTGAGGATGGAATTGGCTCGCCATGGTGGAACAATTCACCGACGCATTGTTTTTCTGATAGCCAAGTATTTCATTCCGGCGACAAGAGTCTAAGAATAACGGTTACAGATCCTGAAACGTATGTCTTGGTCGGCCAATCTGTCCCGGTGACTCCAGGTGAGTTTTATGACATTGGTACCTGGATTAAGACAGAGAATGTAACCTCTGCCGGAGCGCACATTTGCATCGAATGGTATGGTCCAAGTGGGTGGTTAGGTGGGGAATGGAGTGCCAGAAAGGTTACAGGAACCGAGGACTGGCAGTATACTGGTGTGGCATGCGTAAAGATTCCCGAAGAGGCCACAAGCGCATCTGTTCTTCTCTGCCTGATTGAAGGCTCAACCGGAACAGCCTGGTTTGATGATGTCATAGTGGAAAAGAAAGCAAAACCTCTCATGCAGATTTTTGTTTTGCGCCCGAACTATAGGGGCAGAATTCTGCCAGGGGCTCCCTCTCCAGAAATTAAAGTAGAAGTCACCTTAAATCCTGAAGGCCACGGTTTGACTCTGGATGAATTGGAGATCAGGGCAGAGCTTAAGACCGAGACTGGAGGTAGTGTTGTACAGAAAAATGTCAAGCCTCTCTCATCACAGAGTTTCAACGTGGACTTAGTTATTCCCGCGGATACGGAACCGGGTGATTATGATTTAACTATAGCCCTCTATAAGAAAACCGATAGCAAGTTGTTGGCGGAGAATACTCACGACATAGAGAAGCTATCCCCGGATGATCTTGCCAGCCTTACCTCTTACATCGATGGCTATAACCGCTTTATCCTTGACGGAAAGCCCTTTTTCCCGCTGGGTCTTTATGTGGTTCAATCTTTGACTGACACGTCTCAGTTGGATGAAATAGCGGATAGTCCCTTTGATACGTTGATGAATTACAACGTGAACGATGGCACTGACGCTGCGATCGCTAAGTACTTGGATCTATTGAAATTGAAAAATCTGAAGCTCGTTTTTTCCCTGAAGGACTATATTGGGCACGGCCAGGAGGATATGGATATAATAACACACAAGGTCAATACCTTCAAGAATCATCCGGCAATCATAAGTTGGTACATGAATGATGAATACTGCCTGGAGTATCTGCCTGAATTGGAAGTCCGATATCAAAAGGTAAGAGAACTGGACAAGAACCACCCTGTTTGGTCGGTCCATTGGAACACTGATTGGCTGATAGCCGAAGCCCATACCACGGATATAGTGGGAGTAGATCCCTACCCAATAGAGAACAACCCCATCACCCTGGTTTCTCAGATGGCCGACGCGGCAGAGAAGTCTGGCAAACCCCTTTGGTTGGTTCCGCAGATATTCGACTGGCGTGATTATCCGCATGATCCTCGTGCCAGTACAGGGAGGCCACCCACACGGGAGGAGATGCGAGCCATGAGCTATCTGGCCATCAACCACGGTGCCAAGGGGCTCATCTACTATTCCTATTTCAACATTCGGGATGATGCGGATTATAAGACCAGATGGAAAGAAATCAAGGAAATTGCCAGTGAGATAAATGCCCTGAGATCTGTTTTTCTTTCCATAGACCAGACTAACGATAACGACATTGTCTGCGACAATGCTGATATTGACTTTAAGTTGATGAGAGAAGGCAGCTCGTATTATTTACTTGCGGTCAATACCAAGAAGGACACTGTCGGCGCGATATCATTTCGGATTAACCTGGCGCACAAACCGGAAGCAGTTAGCGTCTTGTTTGAAAGTGATAGGCAAGTAGTTGGAAATAATGGTAGTTTTACAGATAGTTTTATTCCTTATGAAGTCCACGTCTATCGTTGGCAAGGTAGCAATGGTGGCGGCGGCGGTGGTGGTTGCTTCATCGTAACATCGGCCCGGGAGTCAACTATGATAGGCAAGGTTTACAACACCATCCTGGGTCTTATCGCAGCGATTTTTATGGCCTTGCTTGGGATAAAGATGGCGATATAATCATATCGTAATGTTCTCCATTCACTTGTCCTTAATCCAAAATCCAAAATCTATTTGAGCCCCCCCCCTCTTTGTTCTTTCGGTTATTGCATTACATCGCCCCTCCAGAGGTGCATCTTCGAGATCTCATTATTACATGCAGATGGCATGAAACAACAGCCATTGAATCGTGTATTATGTCAATATGTTGCAGAGATTCCGAAATGGCTGATTACTATTAAGGAGGTTTGAAATGGCACGCACATCTATTCATCCAGGAGAAATCCTCGCAGACGAACTGGTTGAGCTTGGGATGAGTGCTACTGAGTTGGCAAGAGTCATTCATGTCCCTGCGAACCGAATTTCGCAGATTATTTCGGGTAAGAGAGCAATTACCGCTGACACGGCACTCAGGCTTGGCAGGTGGTTTGGCACTGGCCCAGATATTTGGCTGAACCTTCAACAGGCGCATGAGCTTGAGGTAGTTCGTCAGGAAATTGGTAATGTTCTTGAAAACATATCACCTCGGAGAGAGGACGGTTCAGGCTTGGGATAGGTCATTTATGGTGAAATGCGGCGCAAGTGATTTTAAGAGGATATAGCCCCCAGTTCTAAATGTTACATGGATTCGAATTTACCCTTTAGCTTTCAGCCTGGATTCATTTCCCCGTTGCTTCTGGAAATACTGCTTGTCTGTGGTCCGGCCTGGGCAGACAACACCTCCTGTGTCGATAGCCACAACCGCATTGTTGTTGATGGAAAGCCATTTTTTCCAATAGGGCTGTATGTAGTTCAATGCACAAACGGTCGCTATGCTGGCCAGTTGGATGAAATAGCCGATAGTTCTTTTGATACACTTTTGAACTATGTTGTCAATGCGTGCGGCACAAGCGCCAGTGTGCAACAAATCGAAGGTTACCTGGATCAACTTCAATCACGAAATCTGATGCTCATATTTTCACTGAAGGAATATATTGGTCACGGCCAGAAGGATATCGACACCATAACACAAAAGGTCAATGCCTTTAAGAATCATCCTGCGATCATAAGTTGGTACATGAACGACGAGCTACCGCCGGAACGTTTTTTCGAATTACAAAAGCGATATAAAGTCGTTAGGGACCTTGATCCCAATCATCCGGTTTGGTCAGTCCATTGGAACACGAATTGGCTGGTAGCCGAAGCTCATACCACGGACATAGTGGGAGTAGATCCCTACCCCATAGACAACAACCCAATCACCCTGGTTTCACAGATGGCAGATGCCGCCAAAAGGGCTGGCAAACCCCTTTGGTTGGTTCCTCAGATATTTAACTGGAGAGACTATCCGGGTGATTTTCGTGCCAAGACAGGCCGGCCACCTACACGCGATGAGATGCGGGCCATGACCTATCTGGCCATCAACCATGGTGCCAAAGGGCTCATTTATTATTCTTATTTCGACATACGAAATGATAAGGATTATAAGACCAGGTGGCCGCAAATAAAGGAGATTGCCAGTGAGATTGATCGCCTGAGACATGTTTTTCTTTCCACTCAACACGTAAACGACAGTGACGTTATCTGCAACAACAGCGATATTGATATCAAGTTGATGAGAGATGGTGACACATATTACTTGTTTGCAGTCAATACGAAGAAGGAAGACAACACAGGTGTACGATTCCGGAATAACCTGGCAGCTAAGCCATCGATGATTATAGAGTTTCAGAAAAAGATATTGGCAGGGCCAGAGGGAGGAATCCGAGTAGGGCGTACTGACAGTATGTCGTCGAGGATTCCGACCGATAACGCAGCCCAAAATCTTTTTCTGGAAGCCTATAGTGTTCTATTTGAAAATGATAGACAGATAGCAGTGAATAACGGTAATTTCACAGATGATTTTCGTCCTTATGAAGTCCATGTTTATCAGTGGAGATGAATGCTCAACCGTATGTTATTCTTGGTTATTTTCTTCTATTGCCATGTTATTTTTGACCCAGCCCTAATATTATAGCTGTCAATATAAGAAAAAATGATAATTCAGACAGGATCTACAAGATTCACAGGATGTTTTTTAAAATTCCGTCAATCCTGTTGATCTTGTCAGATGGTTTTTCTGTATCTCGCAGAGCCCGCAGAGTCACAGAGTTCTGAAGAAAACCTCTGACCCCATACTCTTCACTTCGCTTACAATTGGCCTCCGGCCCGTGGGCTTCCGGCTCGTAGCGGCACGAGCCTGCGCCTCGTAGAGCGCAACCCTGCACTCATATTGGGTTCATCTTCCATGCCTGTTGTTGAAAAATAATACGATTTATGAGATAAATACATCAAGGAGCATATATGGAGATCGGCATAGAAAAAGAGATCAAAAACCTTCTGGAAAACGGAGAAAGCTCTTTTGTGGAATTCAAAGAAGTTTCTGTCTCACCACAAACCCTTTCCGAAGAGATCGTAGCTTTTTCAAATGTTCGCGGGGGATATATTTTTGTCGGAATCACGGATGATGGATTAATATCAGGTATTGATCCGACCCGCAAAAAAGACCTGGAAGAAACAGTTATGAATATTTGCAGAACCAGTATTGTTCCGCCAATCATCCCATTGTATGAAAATATTAAGATTAGAAAAGAATGGATTATAAAGATCAGCATACCCGAAGGCATGGAAAAACCATATCGGACCGTTCAGGGAAAATATCTGATTCGTGTAGGCAGTACAAAGCGAATATCTTCGAGAGAGGAACTGCTCAGATTTTTCCAAAACGCGATGATCTATCATATTGATGACCGTCCGGTTATCGGGCCAACCTTTGAAGATCTTGATCTCAATAAGATCAGTCGCTATTTCAACGATGTGTATGAACTTTCCTGGGATGAGATGGGACGGGATGAACAGCACAGTCTCCTGGTAAATTCCTGCATCCTTGCCCCCTTTGAATCCAGAGCCTATGCAACCATTGCCGGACTTTTGTTTTTTGCGTCTGAAAAAAAGCCTTTCAACGCGCTGGAGCAATACCTGCCTCATGCCGGAATACAGTTTGTAGCCTACCAGGATGAAGACATGGAAAGTGTTCTGGATCGCCTGGAATGCTTTGAGACCTGTCCTGAGGCAATTGACTCCGTGGTCCAGAAAATACGTCTGAGCTGGAAGACTCCTTCCCGGATTCAGGGGTTACAAAGGGAGGAAGTGACTTTCCCCATAAAGGTCTTTCGTGAACTAATTGTTAATGCTGTCGTACACAGAGACTACAGCCTGCCAGCCAAAATTCGGATCTGTATGTTCCCTGGACGTATTGAAATCATCAGTCCTGGACGCCTGGCAAATACCGTAACAATTGAGAAAATGAAAGCAGGGATATCCATTCCCCGCAACCCTATCCTACTTAAATTCATGCAAACATATCGCTACGCCGACCAGCTTGGAAGAGGTATACCCATGATCATGCGGGCTGTACAGAAAATGCCTGGATTTGATATTGAACTCAAGGAAAGAGATGAGCAGTTTTTGGTTGTACTGAAATTCCCTGAGATTCCTTAGTTAATGATCCTGTCCCGCAGAGGATTTTGACATGACTGATTGCCAGATACATGGGCGAGAAAGGCACGAGAAACGGATGCTGGACGCGATCTTTCATGATTGTTCAATCCTTCTTGGAGTTAAGGAGAAGATCATAGCTCTCCTTGATCGCCTTCCGACACTTGGCATTAATGAAAGGCGCGAAATGTTGCATAGCATATATGTGGCGTGCCCTGAAGTTTATGATGTCCTAACCTATGATCTTGTTATCTGTTCAGAGGTAATTGAGCATATAGACAATTATCAGGATGTTCTAAAAGGGATTTCTTACGTGCTCAAACCAAATGGATATTTGTTCTTGTCATCCCCGGATGCGCCCATATATAAAGATCCGGCACATGTCCACAACCTGGTTAGATTCGGCGCCTTGAGAAATGCCTTAGACGAAACATGCTTGGATGTGGTACGGACAAGTTCCATGCCGTTTTCCAAAGGAGCTACGTGGTATTTTGCTTGCCAAAAGAGATAACTCAGAAAGGCGATGCGTCAGCTCCTCACGTACAAGGTATAGGTAATGGTATCTTCCAAGTTTGATTCTTTGAAAGAAGTAGTCTACACCCCCGAGTCCCAGCTTCGCCATCCACGGCAATTTGTTCAAAGCATGTGGCAGGATTTGCTGGCTTCAAGGGAACTGGCCTGGCGGCTGATGGTCAGAGACATCAGCGCTCAATATCGTCAATCTTTTCTAGGGGTTTTCTGGGCCTTTTTGCCTCCTCTTGCCACTGCTCTGGTATTTGTTATTCTTAACAGCCGCAAAGTAATCAACATAGGTGAAACCGATATCCCTTATCCTGCCTTTGTCATGTTTGGCACGGTTTTGTGGCAAATTTTCGTGGATAGTCTTAATGCACCTTTGAAATCCGTCACAGCATCAAAGTCTATGCTGGCCAAGATCAATTTTCCCAAGGAGGCCATAATACTCTCTGGTATGGGACAAGCGCTGTTCAACTTAGTCATAAAATTGCTGATCTTGATCGTGGTCTTCTTAATATACAAGCTTCCGTTGGGCTGGGGAACAGCCCTTTCTCTGCTGGCCATTCTGGACCTGGTTCTATTAGGCATGATGTTTGGCCTCCTGATCACGCCTATCGGCGTTCTATATTCTGACATAGCCATGGGGCTTACGGTAGTAACCGGCCTCTGGTTTTTTGTTACTCCAGTGGTCTATCCGCCCCCGACGACCTTCCCTTTTTCTTTGTTAGCAATACTGAATCCGGTCAGCCCGATTCTGGTAGGCGCTAGAGATCTGGCCACGCAAGGGGTTTTGGAAAACCCGATTCCATTTTTTGTGGTTACGTCTATAATGCTTGTAGTCCTTGTTCTCACATGGGTTGTTTACCGACTGGCAGTTCCAATCTTGGTAGAGAAAATGAGCGCATGAGCAATAGCGAAATCCTTGTAAAAGCCGAAAACGTCTCCAAGAAGTTCTGCCGTAGTCTGAAGAAAAGCCTGTGGTACGGTATGAAGGATATTGGGGCCGAGCTTGTTGGCCAAAACAGGCAACGCAAACTGCGTACCGAGGAATTTTGGGCGGTCACCAACGTATCCTTTGAGCTAAGTCGGGGAGAATGCATTGGGCTTATAGGGCGAAATGGGGCGGGGAAAAGTACGCTGCTGAAAATGTTGAACGGACTCATCAAGCCGGATAAAGGCCGAATCACAGTGCGCGGTCGCGTGGGGGCTCTGATCGAACTCGGCGCCGGCTTTAACCCCATACTCACGGGCCGCGAGAACATCTACATCAATGCTGCTGTCCTCGGAATTCGAAAACAGGAGGTTGACAAAAAGCTGGATCCCATAATCGAATTTGCGGAAATCGGGGACTTCATTAACACCCCGGTTCAGTACTACAGCTCGGGCATGAGGGTTAGACTAGGATTTGCGGTTGCCGCACAATTGGAACCTGACGTATTATTCATAGATGAGGTGCTGGCTGTAGGCGATCTCGGATTTAAAATCAAATGCCTGAACGCAGTGAATGAGTTAATGCGAAATTCAGCGGTTATATTTGTTTCACATTCAATGCAATTTATTTCGTGGCTTTGCACAAAGGTCATGGTGCTTAATGCCGGGAAGGTTGAGTTTAGTGGAAACGATGTCCCCGCTGGAATTGATTACTATTATACCAGATTTGAGCGCCCGGATCAGACTGTTTCCGGCAGTGACAAGGCAGTAATCTCTGATGTTCAAGTATTCAGCGGGCAGCGCCGTGCAAGCGCCGGAGAAATGCTGTTGCTTAACTACGGGGATGATCTCTCAATCCAGATGGGTTTAAGTTTGGATTCCTTGGTAAGTCAACCGGCCATAAGGATAGTTATATGGGACCAGGAACTCCGTCCTGTTGTTGATTGCTTTTCGCCGTTTTCCGGGTTTGAGATAAATCCCAAAAGCTCCAGCAGAATCAAGTTACATCTTATAAATTTGCAGTTAAATATGGGCGTTTACTCTATCGCAATCGTGGTGGTTGATTTGTCGAATAATTGCGGAGAAGTATTGTCACGTATTGATCACGCTGCGCATTTTCAGGTTAAGACTACATACACTAGTTGGGCTCCCGTTTTGTTGCGAGGCGAATGGAAAGCAGAGGAATGTTGACAAGACATTTTTGCACATTCTCTGCGCTGAGTTTGAGTGCCTTCGTAATGGTGAGGACACCGGATTGATGTCTCTTCTTTCTGATAAGCAATTCCTGTTCATTATAGGTTCCCCGAGAAGCGGCACAAGTTGGCTGCAGGCAATGATATGTGCGCATCCGTTAGTCTGTTCAACGGTTGAGCTGAGATTGTTTAATGGGTACACCGCGCCGTGGATCAAGGCATGGGAGGAAGAGGCTTCTAATATGGCCCAAGGGCGATGGTACCAGGGCCTGCCATTTCTCTGGACGGAGGACGAATTTTATGAGTTCCTGAGGGGCTTTCTCGAAAAGGTTTACGAGCGCGTTGTTGCTACCAACTTTCAAGCGACTCACGTGCTTGACAAGCATCCTGGGTATTCTGTGCATGTGAAAGACATCAACATGCTTTTCCAAGCCCCTCGATTTATTCACATGATTCGAGATGGTCGTGACGTGGCTGTGTCCATGGTGGCGGCTCGGCGACAAATCGGATTCGGGACAGGTACCATTCGAGATTCTGCCGTAGCGTGGAAAAAACATGTTCGAGCGGCACAAAAGGCTAAACAATACCAGAATCGGTATCTCGAAGTAAGGTACGAAGATCTTTCAAATGCCGGCGTAAGTGTGCTTAAATCCGTGTTTGATTTTTGTGGCTTGTCAATACCCGAAGATGTTGCTGCAATCGTCAATGCGCATCAATTTGACAAGATGAAGTCCAATAGAAGCAGTCCTCTTAATGATATTCAAGCCCCTCAAGGCCATTACAGAAAAGGCAAAGTAGGAAGCTGGCGCAAAGAACTCGCGCCCATGCAGAAATACCTTTTCGATGAAATTGCCGGTAACCTTTTGTCTGAACTCGGATATGCAGAAAATGGCTGGTGGGCCGAATCCAGAATCCAGAAACTTGTGTTGCCTTTACTGGCCGTGGCGTTGCCCGTACTGAGAAAAAGCGTCAGTGCCACGATGGCCCTGACTAGTTCCACGCAGGCTCAGCGTATCAAGGAGAGCAGGATTTGTCGGCTTGCCATGAAAAAGTTGGAACAGTGAGCGGTTACCTTCATTCGGGGTACGCCCAGTCTCTGGCTGAGTTTGGCACTCCGCGTGAATTGCCTCAATGTGGGGCTGGATTTTAGATCGGCAGACACGGGGCTTCGCCTGCAATGATGCAATGAGATGCTGTCCCTTGTTTGCCTGTCAAGATTGGTCTCAGCTTCACGCTGATTTGGAGGATATGTGAAACGATTGTCAATGTCGTGGCTGGTGACGTGAGGGGGATGCATTGAAATACAATGTCTTGGTATTTCCTGGAGGAACAGAGATCGGGCTCGAAATTCAAAAGAGCCTGTGCCAATGCAAGGATATTCGATTATACTCCGCTGGTCTTGATGTTCCAAATCACGCCCCCTACGTGTTCGCCCGGCACTTTTTTGTTCCCAGCATCCATGATCCATCGTGGATACATAGCTTGAATGAAATCATCACTGCGCAAGGAATAGATCATGTTTTCCCAGCCTATGATGATGTGCTTGTTGCCCTCGCTGAAAACGCAGAGAGGATAAAAGCGCGAATCGTATCTTCTCCACTGGAAACTTGTTTGATCACCCGATCGAAATCCAAAACCTATCATCTCCTCACTGGCATCCTTCCAACTCCTGAATTACATGATGACCTGGATACCATTGAACAATACCCCGTATTTGTGAAGCCTGATAAAGGTCAAGGGTCTCAGCACACACACATTGTTTATAGCAGGGAACACCTTGCTCAGTTGCTCCAAAAAAACAGGGAATACATCCTGATGGAGTATCTGCCTGGCGAGGAATATACTGTGGATTGCTTTTCCGATCGAGATGCTGGGCTGTTGTTCTGTGGCGGCAGGCAGAGAATCCGGACCAGGATGGGCATTTCGATGAATAGCCGGCATGTCCAGAATGATGTATTTGTGCAATACGCTAATGCGATCTCTAAGAGGTTGACCTTCCACGGAGCCTGGTTTTTTCAGGTAAAGACGGATCGGCATGGCATATACAAAGTCCTCGAAATTGCTCCCCGGATTGCCGGGACTATGGCTGTTCACCGAGTCCAAGGGGTCAATTTTGCCCTTTTGAGTATCTACGAGCAGGAGCGCATTCCGATTGAAATCCTCGTAAACAGGGTGGATACAGAGATCGACCGAGCATTGGTTAATCGCTACAAACACGAGCTGAGATACAGCGTTGCGTACATAGACCTGGACGACACATTGATCCTTAATGGCATCGTCAATGTGAATCTCGTCAGGTTCCTATATCAATGCATCAATAAAGGCATACGCATCGTGTTGCTTACTAAACACACTACCGATATTGACCGAACTTTGAGCAAGCATCGTTTGACTGGGATCTTTGATGAGATTATTCATCTGGCGCAGTCAGATACTAAGGCGGACTGTATTCACGAAAGTGACGCCATTTTGATTGATGATAGTTTTGGCGAACGTAAGGCTGTCAACGAGAAACTTGGAATTTTGACGTTCGACTGCAGTATGCTTGAAATGCTTATAGACGAGAGGGCGTGAGCTTCAGCACAAGGGTGTTGTGAAGTCGTACGTGAAGGGGCAAACTGATGAAGAATGAAAAGGAAAAAGGCTTTGTGTCTTCTGAGAAGGAGTTCCTTGAAAAAAAGTCTCGAACATATGTGGCCGGCGAATCGCTTCAAGACGATCTAATACGGAAGCTCGCAGTCAGGACCTTCGAGCCTTTTATTGATGGTGGAATAGGTTTGGAGCTTGGGTGTTCTGATGGCTATATGACTGACCTTCTTTCAAGGCGACTTGAGCAGTTGGACGTGATAGAAGGTTCTGAAGACTTCATCAGAAAAGCCATGGAGCGAAAGCTCCGAAATGTTAACTTTATTGCGGGCCTGTTTGAAGAATTCAAGCCAACAAGACATTATGACCACATATTTGCTTGTTATGTCTTGGAACACGTTCTTGATGTTGCTGAGATTTTAAAGATTGTCCGAGATGCGCTTCGCCCCGACGGACTACTGTTTGTGGTAGTCCCAAATTCCCGAGCATTGTCGAGACAATTGGCTTATCATATGGGGATTGTTTCTGATTTAAAAGCGTTGACGCAGAACGACCTTAACCACGGTCATCGTAGGGTCTATGATCGGGTTTCTCTGAATCGTGGCCTTGAAGAAGCTGGATTCGCTACGATTGCGCAAGGGGGGATAATGTTGAAATTTCTGGCTGATTTTCAAATGGACCGGTTGCTTGAAATGGGTATCTTGCAAGAGCCTCAGATCAATGGTTTGTATGAATTGGGGCTTGAATATCCCGACCTGTGCGGATCTATTTACTCAATATGCAAAATCAAGAAATAATAGAAGATATCTATGAAGAAAAAACTAGATGACCTGGCAATCTTTGGTGGCGTTCCTGCTTTTCGGGAGAAATTACATGTTGGACGTCCCAATATCGGGGATCGCGGGCGTCTATTGGAACGTATCAACGACTTGCTGGATAGAAGATGGCTTACCAACGATGGCCCCTTTGTTCAGGAGTTAGAGAGACGCATTAGCGAGGTACTTGCTGTAAAGCACTGTATCGCCATGTCCAACGGGACGGTGGCCCTGGAGATTGCAATCAGAGCCTTAGGACTCACAGGGGAGGTCATTGTGCCTAGCTTCACATTTGTTGCTACGGCTCATGCCCTCCAGTGGCAGGAGATCACGCCTGTCTTCTGTGATGTTGAACCACAAACGTTCAATATTGACCCGAACCGGGTGGAAGAACTGGTTACGCCTCGCACTACCGGAATAACTGGCGTGCACCTATGGGGCCGGCCGTGCGATGCAGAAGCGCTGACCGCAGTTGCATGCAGCCACAACCTGAAACTCTTGTTCGATGCGGCCCATGTCTTTGGGTGCTCATACAAAGGGCGCATGATTGGCAACTTTGGAAATGCCGAGGTGTTCAGCTTCCATGCCACTAAGTTTTTGAACACGTTTGAGGGCGGGGCAGTCGTCACTAACGACGATGAGCTGGCAGAGAAAATGCGGTTGATGAAAAACTTTGGGTTTTCCGGGTATGACAACGTGATCTACATTGGCACGAATGGAAAGATGAGTGAGGTTTCAGCCGCCATGGGCCTGACTAATCTCGAGAGCATGGACGACTTCATTGCTGGTAACTATCGCAATTACAAACAGTACCAGAAGGACCTGGCGGATGTTCCAGGGATTGACGTATTGGTTTACGATGAAACGGAAAAATGCAACTTTCAATACATCATTTTGGAGGTTGACGAGGCAGTTACGGGGGTTAGTCGCGATCAGCTTGTAGCTATTCTTATGGAAGAAAACGTATTAGCCAGGAGGTACTTCTATCCGGGCTGTCATCGCATGGAGCCTTATCGCTCCTATTTCCCCCATGCCGGACTACTGTTGGCTGAGACGGAGCGTTTATCCAAACGGGTGATGAGTTTACCAACAGGTAGTACAGTCAAGTTTGAAGACATAAGTAGAATCTGTGAGATCATCAAATTTGTGGTATCAAATAGCTCCGAAGTAAGAAAAAAACTGCAACAATAGTAATGGGGGCCAATGTTGACAGGTGATTGTCGAGTGCTTTCGGGATCAAGAATAGATGCCTCTTTGAAGGTAAGCATCTTGATGATAACGTATAATCAAGAATCATTTATTTCACAGGCAATAGACAGCGTGCTGATGCAGAAGGTAAATTTTGACTATGAAATCGTACTCGGCGAAGATTGCTCCACGGATAAAACACGAAATATTGTCATTGATTTCCAAAGGAGATATCCTGACAAAGTTCGCTTGTTACTCCGTGAATATAATTCAGGCATGATGAATAATTTTATTCACACATTTCAGGCCCTCAAAGGTCAATATATTGCTATGCTTGAAGGGGATGATTACTGGACCGACCCCTATAAGCTGCAGAAGCAGGTGGATTTGTTGGAAAGTCACCGAAATTGTTCGATGACTTTCCACAATGTTCTTGTGATAAACGAAGATGATCAGACGAACGAACCGCAAAAGTATTATTGTCGCCCAATGAAAACTTTCTATTCCCTTGAAGACATAGTGGGAGGCAACTTCATTCATACCTGTTCAGTTATGTACCGTTCGGGGCTTGTAAAGGAACTACCCAAGTGGTTTTGCGAAATGCCTATAGGTGACTGGCCGCTGCACGTCATGCATGCTCAGCATGGTTTCCTAGGCTATATCGACGAAGTGCTGGCTGCCCATCGCAAACACAGAGGCGGCAGGTGGTCATCAAAGGAGAGAATTGAAATACTCGACAAATCTATATTCGCTCTTGAGACAGTACATCGGAAGTTGGGCCTCAAATATGAAGGCAAGGTTAGAGCGAGCATCGATCGTTGGTTGCGCGAGGCGCTTAGAATCTCACTGGCTGATAGGAATTTCCGGAATGTGGGGCTTTATGCAAGAAGACTTATGCTTAATGCCTTTAAGCAAATGACCAAAACAAGCCGTTAGCATGTTTTACGTAAATCATGCTCTTAGGGCTGTCGGATTTATTAACTGCGGCAAGGTTCGTTCCACCTTACATCTTTTTTGCCATGTTCTATATTTTCTTCCATGACGACTGCCCTCGCAATGCGACGGTTTCGACGAAATTACTGATAAAGGTGATGATGAAGACTTACGACTCCTTGGTTGTATTTCTTCGTTAATGGAATGTGATCCTTGCTGAAGTCGAACATATGATTCCTTCCAGTACGCCGGTAATCCAAAATCACAACAAGAATTAGAGCTTGGAGTTCCTCGAGGTTTGGAAACGACGAGGTTCGAAAAGCAGAAGAGGCAATTTGCAAGATCGAGTTTGAAGATAGAATGAAAATTCAAACAGAAGAATACCATAGATTTATCACTGAAATAGAGCCCTCAAAGGTTTGTCGAACAGACACAGACGCTTCTTTCAGAGTCATTATCCTGAAGCCTCCCGGTTTAAAAGACGATGTTCTTTATCACAGCCTGGTGTCCGTGGACAATAGCTTGAACGTTTCCGTAACTATTGTTTCCGGTAAAGAGGTTAGGGGTAAAATCCATCGACATTTCGATCAGACTGTCTGTGAGAATTTTTCCGGTATTGCCAATCAATTGAACTATTTGTTCGGCAGGATTGAAGAGGATTTTGTACTCTTGCTTCCTGCCGGTGACCGTTTGGCCGCGGGCGCATTGTCCAGATTTGCCATGTTTTTGGATTTCTTTCATGGCGATCGAGCAAACCTCGGCGCGGTTGTCATGGACGATGATGAAATGGCGGATAACGGTCAGCGCATTAACCCGCGTTTCAAACCCGGGTTTTCGCCGGACTATCTTCTTGAATATGACTATATCGGCCATAGCGTCTGGCTTAATCCAAAAAACGTTCTGAAAATTGGCGGTTTTGACAACGGATATTCTTACGAATTCCTCCGGAACCTGCTGCTTCGCATGTGGAAACGTGATTACATCATCGAAAAGATAGATTACATCGGTCTTCATCGCAGAAACGTTCAAGCTATTCAAAATGATCATTCCGAGCACATTCATTGCATCCGAAACATCCTTGAATGCAAAAATAAGTCCCGCATTCATATTGATGAAAGAAAGTACGGTCCGCGGGCACGATATGATGCGTCCGATGTGTTTGTCAGTATCATCATACCGTTCAGGGACAAAATAGATTACCTAAAAACCTGTCTTGAAAGCATTGAGCGATTAACCAGCTTTTCAAACTACGAGATTCTGCTGGTTAACAATCGAAGCGCTGAAGCGGAAACGCAGCAGTATCTTAAAAAAGTAGAAGCTAGGCCCAATGTAAAGATAATCGATTTCGACCAGCCGTTTAATTATTCGAAAGTCAACAATTTTGCTGCATTGCATGCAGGTGGGGATATCCTGATTTTTCTCAACAATGATACAGAAATTATATCACCCCGCTGGCTGGACGAGCTTTCCGGCGATGCTGTGCAACCCGGGGTGGGTGCTGTCAGCGGATTGCTGTACTATCACGATGGAACGTTTCAGCACTTAGGCGTTGTCATCGGTTTCAACGGGCTTGCCGGGCATCCGTTTGCCGGTGAAATGGAATCGTCAGTCCCTCGGACGCATACTCGTTTCCGGCGAAACGTATCCGCCGTCACAGGCGCTTGTATGGCCATTAAACGATCAACTTTTAAAAAAATCGGCGGGTTCTGTGAGGAGTTTGAAATCACAGGAAGCGATGTGGAAATCTGTCTTCGCCTGATGAAAAGCGGATACCGAAACATAGTCAACCCGGAAGTCCGTCTTTACCATCACGAAAAAACCACGCGAAATAAAATCCGTGTCAGGGATGTGGATATCCGCCTTAGCTTGAAACATTACCAGCCATTCCTGGATATAGGTGATCCGTTCCATAACACCAATGTATCCCGTAATGCTCCCGCTTTGAAATTGAACTTCAATGAGGAGCCTAAGTATTTGAAATACCGGGAAACTCACTTGAAACAAGATGCCAAATCACCTGTTTTTTCAAAAAAATGCGTCATTGACTTTATGAGACGTGTCGTTTTTTCAACCGGTTTGTTAAAGCGATTTCCACCTGATGAAGAGGTGGTTGTATATGATGTTCACCCGGACACCATAGCGTTGAACCATCAACTGATGCAGCGGTTTTCAGAGGCTTCTGCCATTGAACTGTGCCGGGCACTTTGGTTTATTCCGTATTTTGATTATATCTATCGCGGCGGACTCTACACGATTTTTCGGTCAGCCCAGTATTTTTCCGAAAAAGACGGTACCCGGAATTTTATCGTCCTATACGGCAGACCAAGAAAAACTTTGCGGGAGTTACATACCATCATTGTCCGGGCTTTTCCAAAACTCCTGTTTGAACTCATCCATCTGGATTCATTAACCAATATTGATCGTCTGCCCGAATCCGACGCCGCTTTCTGCACCTACTGGACGTCGGCATATCACTTGGTGAGGTATAACCTGTGTAGAGGTAAGTTTTACTTTGTTCAGGATTTTGAACCGGGTTTCTATCCTGCCGGGTCCGTTTACGGACTCGTCGAGCAGACTTACCGGTTCGGATTCTTCGGTATCGCCAATACGCCCGGCGTAGCCGAAGCTTACGGCAGAATTAACCCGTGGGTGGACTATTTTATTCCCGGTGTGGATAAGGAGATTTTTCTTCCTCTGAGGGAGAAAAGAAACGGTGACAACCCCTACCGCCTGATTTTTTACGGAAGGCCTCACAACCCCCGCAACGGATTCCGTCTGTGTATTGAATCGTGCCGCCTCGTCAAACGACATTTCTCCAACAGAATTGAAATTATTTCCGTTGGTGGGGAGTATTCGGTAAAGGAATCGGGCCTCAAAGGGATTGTCGAAAATTACGGGACACTTTCCTCACTTGAGGCTGTTGCCTCGCTTTACCGTAATTCGGATGTCGGCCTTGTCTTTATGTTTACCCCTCATCCATCCTACCAACCGTTTGAATACATGGCCAGTGGTTGCGCCACCGTAACCAATTTCAACGCAGGCAATAAATGGCTGTTCCGTAACAATGAAAACGTCATCTTGACGGAGCCGACAGTAACTTGCGTTGCTTCCCGTATTATCGAGGTCCTGGAAAATACTGAGTTGCGCCGGAAAGTCATTCAGGGCGGGCTCACTACAGTTGCCCCATTGAATTGGTCTGACGCACTTGAAAAGATATATAGTATTGTTAAGAATCCAATTAAATCCCGGAAGGGTAGGCTATAAGAACTATACGATACAGGTTTCAGAATATCATGAAAATATCCTATTTAGGATTCGAATCTATCGACGAACAGTCTTGGCCGCGCTTGGCTATTGGCTCAAATCCTGCGAAAGCATTATGATGATGTGAATTCTGATTCAATTTGGCATAGTGTGAGAAGCAATCTTCGATATTTATCACTAAAGAAGGTCAAACAGTTGGCATCGTTCAAAAGTGTTGGCATGGTGCCACATGTTGCGCTAATGTACTTGAAGTCGGGGAAACACGCATTTTCATCCAATTTCACATTTGCCAGCACTTTTGAATGTTACTAACCCTAAACAGTTATGTAAAATAATTTGATGCTCTGGTATCACAAGAATGACACCAAATGAAAATCTCAGTTTTAACACCGGATTTGTCTAATAATTGTCTTGGCAGGGCGTGGTTATTAGCAAAAATACTCCAAAGGCATTACGAAGTGGAAATCATTGGCCCGATGTTTGGATCGGGCATTTGGGAGCCGGTACAATCTGACTTTTCATATACCAGCGTGCGCGGTAGGTTTTTCCCCAAGTTTATCCCTCAGATTTATAAGATGCTAAGGAAAATAAAGGGAGATGTAATATATGCAAGCAAACCCCTTTTTTCAAGTTTTACGGTTGGGCTCATAAAAAAGCATACAGCTAGAAAGGCCGTAGTCCTGGATATAGATGACTGGGAAGCACCGTTCAGGCTTAAGTACCACGGAAAAGGAAACATACTGTATCCAGACTCATACTTGAGCACTTTGCTAAACGAGAAATTGGTTGGCTTGGCAGACAAAATGACCGTCTCTAATCGATTTTTGCAATGTAAATTCGGAGGGACAATTATCTATCACGCCAGAGATACTGCACATTTTGATCCTCTTAGGTATAATGCATTGCGTTTAAAGGAAGATTTTGGCGTACTGGGCAAAAAGGTTGTCAGCTTTTTTGGCACACCGCGGCCTCATAAAGGCCTTGAGGATTTGATCAAGGCCTTTGCCTTGCTGAAGGACAGGGAAATGATTCTGACAGTTATGGGGTTAGATAAAAGCGAATATGCTCAGAACCTTCGAAAAATGATAGGAAAATTGTTGCTAAAGAACCAATTCATCGATTTGGGAATACGGCCTATTCATGACCTGCCGAGGTTTTTGTCGTTCATCGATCTGGTAGTAATTCCTCAAAGGAATACATCTGAATCAATCGGTCAATTACCGGCCAAGGTTTTTGATGCCATGGCAATGGCAAAACCGATTATTGCCACCAATGTTTCAGATCTGCCTGAGATTCTCGATGGTTGCGGCTGGATTGTGGATCCGGAGAATCCTGAGCAACTTGCTCAAACCATTATACAGGTTTTTGATAATTTGGATGAGGCGGGGCATACTGGGCAAAAGGCACGTGACAAGTGTATAGAACATTACAGTTATAATGCAGTAGGAGAGCGCCTGATTGGGATTTTTGACAATCTTTAGGCAGCCATTTGAGGGTCAAAAAAAATCAATACAGTGGTCGCGGCATTTGTCCGGCATTTGGTGTGGACCAGCTATGGGGATTCAGATAGGACACCGGTGGGCGTGTTAGAGTCGAGGTTTGGGGACGTATTTTCGTTTGGAATGAAAGACCTGAAGATATTAAGGTGGCCTGGTGCCGGGGTTGGTTGGTTTTTTCAATTCCGGAAACAATGCGAAGGGAGGGGCTAATCATGATAATGTATTGTGCCTGGGCGTAACTTTTGAGTTGTGGCTGAAGCAAGTTTTTGAGCAAGAATATCGTAATATTTGAATGTTGCTTGAAAGTTACAAGCAATGATTATATTGAAGTCACACGTTAAGTTTCATGGTGATAACCAGTTTATCCTTAATCTATCGTCAAATACGAGAACACGGAGGCGAACTCTATGGACAAAGAAGGAATAGTGAGTGCCATAAAGAAAGTTATCTTGCCTGAACTTGAGGCCATTAAGGGCAACCAGGCAAAGATGGATGTAAGGCTGGATGCCATAGAAAAGCGGATTGCTGATATGAATGGGCATCTGGTTGACCAGAGTCGGCGTATTGATAATGTGAGGACCGAACTGACTGCAAAGATCGATGATGTGAGGACCGAGCTGATTACAAGGATCGACGCAACAAACAGCAAGATCGATGATGTGAGGACCGAGCTGATTACAAGGATCGACGCAACAAACAGCAAGGTTGATGATGTGAAGACTGAACTGACTGCAAGAATCGATGGAACAAATAGCCGGATTGA
>JAUVJO010000363.1 GCA_030592345.1 Deltaproteobacteria bacterium | reverse complement strand
GTATTATAGACTTTCACATATTAAATTTCACCGCGTTATCGGTCGTCGGCGTATCACAATACAGCCTCCTCCCCCTGGCCTTGTGAAATTTAATATGTGAAAGTCTATATAAACAGTGCGGATTGTTTGCAAGGGAAACCCGCCAGCCATATTCGGCTGGCGGGTTTTTTTTGCCCTTTTGCGGCATTCAGCGCTTCTCCCCCGTTTCCGTGATCAAGAAGGATTTTGTCTATGCTCATCGGTACAGCCGTCCTGTTTTCTTATTCTGCTTCAATATGGGTTATCTCAAGCTCTTTTCCAGAGATAATCTCACTCGCAAAACCCTCACATTTTGGACAGAGAAAAGATGAGCTATCCACTTCAAAGTCTGTGTTGCAATTCGCACATCGTACGCGTGCAGGCACAACCTCTATATCAAACGCGGCCCCTTCAGCCACAGTACTTTTTGAAATCACCTCAAAAGAAAAGCTCAGGGCCTCAGGGACAATGGCGGAAAGGGTTCCTATTCGAACACACACTCTGGTGACTCGGGTAACCCCGTGTTTTTTGCTCTCATCCTGGACAATCTTGAGCAGGCTTTGGGCAATGGAAAGTTCATGCATGATAGTTATAATAGGCAGCAGTTCCCTTGGTTCACGATGCGGCCACGCTGGCTGCCACAACCGCCTGGCCAAGAGAGATGCCTCCATCATTGCAGGGGACAAGGGAATGGGTAAAGACGTGGAAGCGTTTTTCTTCCAGGGCTTTTTTCAGGCCGGTCAATAAGGTTGCGTTTTGAAAGACCCCGCCGCTCAGGACCACACGATCCAATCCGGTCTCTTGACGTAGAAGAGTGCAAAGGTCGGAAAACAGTCGGATCAGGGTCATATGGAATTTGCTGCTAATGTCAGATACCTGCACACCTTCTTCCATATCCTTGACTACACCGCGTATTATGGGATCGACGGCTATGTGGTACGAGTCTTCTCCTTTCTGCCATTCATAATCATAAAATCGCCCTGTCTCATCGCCCCTTGCCATCTCCAGCTCCAAGGCAGCCTGTCCTTCGTAGGCCACCGTGTTTCTGATACCCACAATGGCCGCAATTCCGTCAAAAAGCCGGCCGAGGCTGGAGGTTTGTGGGGAGTTGACCTCTCTTGAGATCATTTGCACGATGATTTTGATCTTCTCTTTCTCAATACCCTGAAAAAAATCAAGTTTCAGGTCCAGGAATCCTTCTCCGAAGGCCTCATACAGGTAACTTACTCCCATTCGCCACGGCTCTTTAATCGCTGCTTCGCCGCCAGGCATGGGCAAATAGGCGAGGTGGGCTGCCCGCGTAAATTGATGCGTCTCGGCAATCAGGACCTCTCCCCCCCAGATACGACCGTCTGTTCCATACCCTGTTCCGTCAAAAGAAAGCCCGAGGACCGGTCCGTCCAACCTGTTTTCAGCCATACAGCTTACGCAATGTGCGTGGTGATGTTGCACGGCTATTTTTTCCATACCTTCTTGCTCTTGTGCGTAGCGGGTACTGAGATAATCAGGGTGGAGGTCGCACGCCACAATTTGGGGGTCAATGTCAAGGATTCGTTTCATGTGTCTTGTTGTCAGCTCAAAAAAGCGATAGGTTTCAAGGTTTTCCAGATCCCCTATGTGCTGGCTCAAAAAAGCATTAGTCCCCTTGGTAAGACAGAGCGTATTCTTTAGCTCGGCACCGCAGGCAAGTATCTGGGGAAGCTCTTGTTTAAGGAAAACCGGGGCCGGTATGTACCCCCTTGATCGGCGGATAGACCGGGTTGCGCAGGCCACGCGTCTGACGATGGAATCGTCACTACGCAGATAGATGTCCCGGTTGTGGGCCAGGAAATAATCTGCGATTGCGGCAAGGCGTTCAAAGGCCTCCTCATTATCGATAGCGATGGGCTCTTCGCTAATATTTCCGCTGGTCATGACCAATGCTATGAAATCATAGCCCAAGAGGAGATAGTGAAGCGGGGTATACGGGAGCATGACCCCAAAGTTATTGTTGCGCGGCGAAATTACAGGGGAAAGGGGATTCTGGCACCTTTTTCTTACCAGCACTATTGGACGCTGTGGTGAGGTCAGAAGCACTTCTTCATCCGGTTTAATGTGGGCATATCTATAAATCCGTTCAAGGTCGAAAGACATCACCGCGAGAGGTTTTTCTTCCCGGTGTTTCCTTTGCCGTAAACGCATGACCGCATCACTATTTTCAGCATCCACGGCCAGGTGGAACCCCCCCAAACCTTTTATCGCCACAATATAGCCTTCCTTCAGAAGCACTGCTGTCCTTTGAATAGGATCGCGTTCCAGAACCCGGGTGCCACTCTTGTCATAAAGGGCCACGCTTGGCCCACAGACCGCACAGGCGTTCGGTTGGGCATGAAACCTGCGATTTATTGGATCATCATATTCTTTCTGGCATTGCACACACATTGTGAAATGTTTCATGGAGGTATTTGGACGGTCGTAGGGAATATCGTCTATAATGGTATAACGTGGGCCGCAGTTCGTACAGTTGATGAAAGGATATTTATAACGACGGTCTTTTGGATCAAACAGCTCCCGAAGGCAATCATCGCATATAGCCGTATCCGGCGAAATCAGTGTCCATCGAGAAGAATGGCGTCGGCTCGCCTGGATAGTAAATTCATCATAGCCGCTGGCGGGTTCACAGGATGTTGAAATTTCGGTAATGTGGGCCAGAGGCGGGCTCTTTTCCTCAAGATCCCGAACAAAAGCCTGAATTATTTTTTCGTTACCCTCAACGTAGATCGTTACTCCGGCAGAGGTGTTGGCAACCTCTCCTTTGAGCCCGTACTGGTGTGCCAGTTGATAGACAAAAGGGCGAAATCCAACCCCCTGCACGATACCGCTTACCGCCAATCTAAGTGCAACTATAGACTCCTCTGGGCCGACGCGGTACTTCACCGTTTTTTAATATACCCTAAAATCCATTCGAACCAGTTATCAAGCCCTTCTTTTGTTTGACAGGAGATTTCAAAAATCTTGACGTGAGGGTTGACCTTCAAGGCGGCTTCCCGGATCCTGCCAATATCACAATTTACATAGGGGAGGAGATCGATCTTGTTGATCAGCAGCACAGATGCCTCGTGAAACATGAGGGGATACTTTTCCGGCTTGTCGTCGCCTTCGGTAACGCTCAATATCATTACCTTGTAATCTTCACCGAGATCAAATTCTGCCGGGCAGACCAGGTTTCCCACGTTTTCGATAATCAGCAGGTCTAGTGCTTTGATATTGATAGCAGGAAGTGCAGCCCCTATCATGTTTGCATCCAGGTGACACGCGCCGTCTGTGTTGATCTGTACGGCCACGCCACCTGCCTGCAAGATCCTTTCAGCGTCTGCCGAGCTCTGAATGTCCCCTTCAATGACGCCCACACGGATCTTCTCTCCTAGATGCCCGATAGTATTCTCCAACAATGTGGTCTTGCCGGCCCCGGGCGAGCTCATAAGGTTGAGGACCAACAGGTTGTTTTCTTG
>JAUVJO010000095.1 GCA_030592345.1 Deltaproteobacteria bacterium | reverse complement strand
ATACAGATATGCCTCCACGGTCGCCGACCTCCTTCCCAAGAATCTGTCTTGGTTTGCTTTGCATTAAACCCGGCGCAGCCTTTCTCGGCCGGGGAGCATATTCTATGGAAATGCCTCGGGTTTGATATCGTGGTACGAGCGTGACTACCATGCCTATAAACGTCCCAAAGGGAAACTTCTGGGCCAGCCAGCACCGTTCAATGTATTGCGTGTATTTTCTCAAACTCGCCGGCAGGTGGTGAACGGTGCCCCATCTTACAGGGGTTTTTCCCAGGATTTCCCGAAGATGTCGTTTAAGCCCCCAGACACTATAAAATTTGGCGTGATTATAAATACTCTGTGAAAATATTCCTTTCAGTCTTCGCTCAATGCCTTTGACAGAATAGCGGTTTAGAACACCCAGAAAAATTCGATCTTTGGCTACACGACATGCCTCTTGAATGGCTCTGCGAGCATCGTCTACGAACTCAAGCGTTGTCATTAAGGTAGCAATATCAAAACTGTTGTCCTCAAAAGGGAGATCCTCGGCCACACCCTGGTGCAATTCTCCACGGTGGCCCAGCCTTTTTTTTGCCACTTCGAGCATGTAGGGCGAACACTCCAGACCTGTTATGTCCAGGCCCATCTCAAGAAACATAAGGAGATGTCTCCCTGTGCCGCACCCAATATCCAATACCCGCTCCCCCCGAACCGGATCAAGCAGCCTGAGCAAAATCTGATCCTCCAGATCAGCAACAAACCGATTCTGCGGATTCTCGTACCACCTATCGTATTCCTGGGCCTGCTTGAAATCGAATAAATATCCCATGAGCACCTAATCATCCTTAGCTCAATCAATAACGATTCCATTATATTGAAAGAAGCCTCACAATCAAGGATAAATCAGCGGAAACAGGTTTTTTTTGCTCTGGGTCCGTTGGCAGAATTTGGACTTGATTTTGTGACCTCTATCGACTATGCTCCGAGCCGATTTATAGACTTTCACATATTAAATTTCACCGCGTTATCGGTCGTCGGCGTATTACAATACAGCCTCCTCCCTCTGGCCTTGTGAAATTTAATATGTGAAAGTCTATAGGCCAAGTTTCATTGCTATAGATTTTGTGAAAGGGGGTGCCCATGGCTAGTGTGAATAAGGTTATCCTGATAGGAAACCTGGGCAAAGATCCAGAAGTGCGCTATACACCCAGCGGAAAGGCAGTGGCAAATTTCACCCTTGCCACCACCGATAATTGGACCAAAGACGGCGAAAAGCAAACTCGCACGGAATGGCATCGTATTGTGGCGTGGGACCGACTGGGAGAAATCTGCGGGGAATACCTTTCAAAGGGCAGCCAAGTCTATATTGAGGGTTCTATCCAGACAAGGCAATGGGAAGACCAGGAAGGTAACAAGCGACAAACCACAGAAATCAGGGCATGGAAGATGCAAATGCTCGGATCACGGGGGACGTCGGCCGCTCCGCCGGAAACGAATTCAGGTCCTGAACCAGAACCGCGAGTCCAGGCCCCTCCCGTTGTCCAGGAACCTACCGAGAGCGACATCCCATTCTAGGACGAGCCCTTGGCCGAAACTAGACTTCCGGCGACGTGTGTGGGGATCGAAGTATGAGAACGGATGCATCCGGGAAAAGACAACCCATCCCTATGCCTTGTTTTCCTTTTCCAGTTTTTCTGGCTCTTGGGACGTGGAGTTTTCTTCCAACTCTCCGGAAGTCGCTTTCTTGAAGTTCTTGATCCCCTTTCCGATACCGCTTCCGATCTCAGGCAATTTCCCGGCCCCGAAAATTATCAGAATGATAACCAGAATTATGATCAACTCTGGCATGCCGATTCCGAACATATAATCTCCCCCTTATCAAGACAACTTAGTTCGCTTCGCTCACAATTGGAATGTTGGAATATTGGGTTCAAAAGGTGTTCGATCTTATTTCTATTTTTTGCATTATTCCAGTATTCCAGCATTCCAGCATTCCGGATTGACTTTGCAACACAGCCAATAAGTAACTATAATTTCAATTGGTTATAGAAATTCCGAGACGTCATATTACCCTTAAAAGGTTTACTGTCATGGACGTGACAATCCGTTCTATCCTTCCCGTTGTTCGAATTCCTTCATGAGGGCGATGAATTCCTTTGACTGTCTGTAATCCCTCAAAGACTCCTGGTAGGCAATCCACTTGGTCCAAACCTCCATCCAGTGGTCGTTGTGCCAATAGAAGTCCGGATCTTTTTTTTCCTCAAGGTGCTGAACGTATTCCGAGTATTCGTCTCTACAACTCTGACACAGCCGATGGGGAAGCGTGCTGCTCTGATCTTCATCGGGAAGACCGATCTGGGTGCCGCATTTGGCGCACTTGAACACACAGTGTGTACACTGAAGTATCTTTCGGAGCGACAGAATCTTCTGGGCTCTAATAATGGCCTCTTTTTTCTCCTTACCTAACTTTAGTCGCTCATCTATGGAGATAATGTCTGCCATCGTTTTCCCCATCTTAGGGACGGAACAAAAGGACCCAAACTATTAACACTATTGATAACACTAAAATCAGGACGTGTCAATTATCGCTCACTCCGATGGCTTTCCATAATATTTGCATAGGCATCGTTAATTTCACTCATTTTCCCTTGGGCCAGTTCCTGAATCACGGGGTCTGTGTCTGAGAATCTGTCAGGATGATACTTTTGTGCGAGCATCTTGTAAGCGGCCTTGATTTCCTGTGGCCGCGCATCATAGGGGACTTGAAGCACGTCATAATAAGACTTGAGGCTGGAGCCCAACAGCCCCTTTTCCAGCAGTTCCGGATTGTTTTGCAGTGTGCGTCCCACCAAAAAACCAAGGGCTGCCCCGACCGGTCCTGCCACAATCCAGCCAATGCCTGTCCCAAGCACCTTGTGAAGATTCCCCTTTCCTTCTCCGTCCATCTTTTCCGCCATAATAAAAGAAACCTATGTTACATTCAACACACGGAGTCAAGGAGAATCAACAAAAGCACGAAACCCTCTTGTTTGAAAACAATCAGTGTGTTAGCAAGATATCAGTAAGCGTTCACAGGTTCAGGGTTCAACGTTCAGGGTTAGGGTTAGGGAAAAGACTGAAATTGGATCCCCGAAATCCTCGTAAAAAATGCGGGTGTTACCACATTATTGCCAAGTGATATGTTCCAGATTTGTGGGGATGTGGAAGCGGTCGGTTTTCCCCTACAAAACGTTTACAAAATGGCGTATGAAGATAAGAATACAACCTTTGAACCCCTGAACCTTTGAACCCGTGAACGGTTACAGATATCATAATCGCTTTTGAGCCAAAGGAGGTCATATGACTCAATTTAAAGGAAAAGGGCTGGCCGCACTAATTGGAAGCCTCCCCATTGCCGACCATGAAGAAGCCGTTCGCATGGTCTTGGAATACACACCGGAGATTCCCCTTTGGGCTCAACTACCGACCCATCAAGAAGAAGGTATGATGGTCCAGTTCCTGCCCGGCATACCAGGCGTTACCAAAGAGGAGGGGCGCGTCTTCATCGATTGCTCGGTATCGACTTTTGAGGACGATCTGCTAAAGTTCTACGAAGATTATCTCATGGTAACCGAGGGAGGAGCGCCTCTGGATGGGACCAGATTTGTCCTTACTCGGGAGACTGCCAGAGGCTTTTTTGCCTTAATCGACACGATAAAAGCGGCCGCCCAACTCCCCCTAGCGCTAAAGGGACAGATTACCGGACCAGTGACCCTGGCCACGGGATTAACAGATCAAGATAGGCGAGCCCTTTTTTATGATGATCGACTGCTCGATGTGGTGGTGAAAACCCTTGCCATGAAGGCCCGCTGGCAGGTGGAAGAATTATCGCAATTTGGCGTTCCTGCCATTGTCTTTATAGACGAACCCGGTCTGGCCGGCTTTGGCACATCTGCCTTTATCAGTATCTCGAGCGAAGATATTTCGAGGGTTCTTTCAGAAGTCATTGACGCAATACATCAAGCAGGGGGCCTTGCCGGCGTTCACGTGTGTGCCAACACAGACTGGTCCTTGGTTCTCGATTCCTCGGCAGATATACTTAGCTTTGACGCTTACGGGTTTTTTGACCGCCTGGCCCTGTACGGGGAGCCGCTCAAGGCATTTTTCGACCAGGGTCGCACCCTCGCCTGGGGGATTGTCCCCACCTCAGACGCCAAAGACATTGAAAACGAAACAGCTTCCAGCTTGGTGACCAAACTGGAAGGCCAGTTTCAACACCTGGGAGCCCTTGGTATCGACCATGCTAAAATTCTGGCCCAATCCCTCATTACACCAAGCTGCGGCACAGGCTCGCTCACCGAAAATCAGGCAGTGAAGGTCCTTGAGATGACCCGCGAGGTCTCCCGGGCCGTACGCTCCCACACCTGAGTTCACAAACAAGGAATGTAAGAAAATAGCCGATGAAGAAACGTCCGGCAGCAATTAATCTGATTTGGCTTTTCATGATACTCCTGGCTACCGTGGTCGCCTCCTACAACGGAAAAATGAAGGATGTGGTTGATGCTTCATTCGAATCCGCAAAGAGTTCCGTAAACCTGGCGATCGGCTTGATCGGGATAATGGCACTGTGGCTCGGTCTTATGAAAGTCGCTGAAGCCGGGGGCTTGATGCGTCTTATCGCCCGTGCCATCCGCCCCGTCATGCACCGTCTGTTTCCTGATGTGCCTGCCGAGCATCCAGCCATGTCCGCCATGATTATGAATATGGCCGCCAATGCCCTGGGACTTGGCAATGCCGCCACACCGATGGGAATCAAGGCGATGATGGAACTCGATCGGCTGAATCCTAACAAGGGAGAGGCTACCAATGCGATGTGTCTCTTCCTGGCGATCAATACGTCGAGTGTCACGATCCTTCCGCTGGGAGTAATCGGCGTGCGGGCAGCCGCGGGCGCTGCAGAACCAGCTTCAATTCTTATTCCTTCACTTGTTGCAACGATCTGCTCTACCGCAATGGCCGTTGTCGCCTCAAAGGCCTTTGTCCGCTTCAGTAGTCACGAAATACCTATAGAAAGAGCAAGCAAAAATCAGGAGGACATGGAACAGGGCTTTGCCTCAGTCTATAATGGAGAAAAAGAAGTCGATGAAGAACTTCACCCCCCGGGAAAGGTTGGCAGGTGGGCAGCCATCTTGATCGTCCTTGCCTTTGCAGGTGGAGCCGTGTTTCGTCTATCTGCCGGCACTGATTGGCAGGACCTTGGCAGAGAGATCCTTTCTTACTGGTTGGTTCCTGCAATTATGTGCAGCCTTCTTCTGTTTGGTTATCTCCGAGGCGTCAAGGTCTACGAGGCTGCTACAGCGGGCGCAAAGGAGGGGTTTCAAGTGGCGGTTAAAATCATCCCGTTTCTTGTTATGATCCTGGTTGCCATAGGGATGTTTCGGGCCTCAGGTGCTTTTGATCTCATGGTATCAGCCCTCCAACCGCTTACATCAATGATCGGAATGCCGGCAGATGCCCTTCCCATGGCCTTTATGCGTCCCCTTTCCGGCTCTGGGGCGTTTGGAATCATGAGTGAGGTAGTGAGCCGTGCCCCGGACAGCTTTTCATCCTTTTTGGTCTCTACAATGCAGGGTTCGACGGAAACCACTTTCTACGTCCTGGCAGTATATTTCGGTGCCGTCGGAGTGGTTCGGAGTCGACACGCAATAGCGGCTGCGCTGCTTGCAGACATAACAGGAATTTCAATGTCGCTCGTAATGTGTCACATAATGTTCTAACCGGTAAAAACACCCGTCCAGCCCGCCGGTTCGCCAGGATTTAGCCCAACAGTTGACAAACGATGTGATATCCAATAGAAAGCTATAGACTTTCACATAATAAATTTCGCAAGGCGGAGGAGGCTGTATTGTAATACGCCGACGACCGATAACGCTGTGAAATTTAATATGTGAAAGTCAATACATGAAAATCGTATGATTGGTATACCTCGGAAGGTTGCAAATTGCGTTTTTTTCGTTGAGCAATGAGCATCAAGAGCAAGGCGCGAAGGCGCGGAATAGCAGGCTATTGCAAGCCTGAGCAACGCAACTCATTGGCTGGGAGCACAAATAAGGCGTTTGCTGGGTTTTTGTATATCTGAAAATCTTTAGGTGTGAAAGAAGATCTGTATTATCAGAACTAATTCTGATATGAACTTTAGGCGACATTTTTTCTATTCGCCAAAAAAGGAGGTGATCTGGTAATAAAATCGACGTAGTATTCAGACACTATCTTATCATCGTTATCATCGGCAAAAAAACACAATAGACCAGGTAAAAACGCGAACATCCCTGTCATTTGGACATTTGTGGTTTGCTCACGATTTTCAACTAACCGTTCCCTTCTGTCAGATGGAAAAATGTTCGAATGTCAATATTTCGCGAATGTACCCAAGGTCCGTCACAAAGGAGGTGGCCAGAAATGCGGAAGTTACTAACAGTGATACTTTGTTTGTTCTTGGTGTCTACGCTTGCAATATTCGTAAGCTGCGGGAAAAAAGAGGAGGCACCACCTGCTCACACTGAGAAAGCTGTTCAACCTGAGGAGGCACCACCTGCTCACACCGAGGCGGCACCACCTGTTCAACCTGAGGAGGCACCACCTGCTCACACTGAGGGGGCACCGCCTGCTCAACCTGAGGCGGCACCACCTGCTCAACCCGAGGCGGCACCACCTGCAGAACAGCACTAAAGATCAATAATGGTCTTAGGCAGGGGTTGCGGTTATGCCACTTCACGACCTGCCTGCCATCGCTACGTACGGCGCGCAGCTTGCGTGCCAGCATTTCTGGCAATGGCAGGCAGGTCAAAAAACAGGAGATTGACCCATATGACCGCGCCCCTCGGATGTTTATATGGCACAGGCTCTCTCAAAGGTTTGACATTACTAAGAACCCAGGCATATGTTTCCTTATACGGGAGATGCTCCCCGACAGCAGAGGGCTCCACACAATGGTTTTTTGTGGTTTTACGAAAGTCAGAGAGAGATAGCGGCCCCACCACATTGACCAGTTCGCAGGTTCCAACGACCAAACTTGAGCCACTCCGAATGAGTGCAATGGTTCCCCTTATTCTCGTGTTGGTCCCCCGGATTTCCCAGGTCTTCTTTCCTTCAAGGATCTTTTCTATCCAGGGGCTCTTGATCAATAGACCTTTCACGGGAAGCCTCCCTACCCTTTTCACCAGACCTATAGACTTTCACATATTATATTTCACAAGGCCAGAGGGAGGAGGCTGTATTGTAAAACGCCGATGATCGATAACGCTGTGAAATTTAATATGTGAAAGTCTATGTTGTATCGTTTTTGTCTTATGAAATAGACCCGTTCAACCGAGTTCCAACGGAAAATCGTCAGTAGAGACTTTGCCTCTTGCATAATCTTCATGCCATCCATCTGGGACAGGCATTCTTTTATATAAACGTTCGCGATCGGCTTCAAACAATAAACGAGGTTTGTGCATAAAATCAGCAGCGCACATAACAGGTTTCCCTGTTTTTGACGATAACCGTTTTAGCCATTCAAGCCCGTCACGACTTCTCATTAAATGGTGATCAAGAATCACACGGTCAATCGCCTGGCAGAGCCTTTCCGCATTATGCCAGGCCCTTTCAATTTGATCCGCAGATAACCGGGACAAATAAATCGGGGGACCACCTGCCAATACAATGTCTGGTTTCCAACAGATTATTTGGGAAACCGTCTCATCATCTAGCAACTGAATATCAGGAGCATGAACAAATACTTCATCTTCTTCAATCCTCGTCATCATGACAGACTCTGAGGTATCATTTGCGTCCCCATGAGGCACCGGCCCAGAAAAGGTCATTGGGCCATCTTTTTCCCCTTCTGCTGAAATTAATCCGACATGCAAAAAAGTAGTAAGAGATGTTGCCCGATTCTCCTCAGTAGGGGAGAAATGGGACGGGTCCTTGGTCCATATCCTCACCTCCGGATTCAACCCGATTAGCCTGCTAATATCTAGCTGGTAAGGATTGGCATCTGCCAAAGGAACATGGTCTCCGTGGAAATGACTCAATACGATATCCGTGGAATTACTCCAGGCATCCATAATTCTCTTTTGGGCTTTTTCGTCTATAGCTATTTGGATAGGATGAGGGAGTAACTTGTGCCTCATGTAGCCTAAAGCGATTCCCGGATCAATCAGTATGTTCCTGTCTTTAGTTTCTACAAAACAGCAAAGACCCCTTACCCCTAAAGATTCAGCTCCTATGATTTCTATGTGCATATGATGAAATCCACGGGAACACGTGTGCCAATAATCACCGGCTTACCAACTTTGTATTCAGACATTCCTTCAATTTTCTAAAGGCCCTCTCTCCGCCTTTCTTCCATTCGAGTTGGGCATGATAAGACTGGTGGGGCCTGAAGGAGTGCCTGCACTCATCAAGAGAAGTACCTACAATGTTCATATTGTTGATGTCCCCTTGCCCCAGCCCGTCTTGACTGCAAAAATACAGGTACCCAATGGATTGGGGATCAAACCCCATAAGATAAGCTGCCAATGCGTCAACAGCCACCCCGTCTGTGCCGGCAATGGCAATATGCCAATCCACTCTGTCTCCGGAGACCGGCCCATTTCCCTCCATGGCCGTAAACCCGTCTAGGATACAAAGGTGGGGTGGGATGATGCGCACAAGCTGATAAAGAAAAAGATGGAGGTTAAGATAGCCTTGGTGTAGCTTGACTTTGTCGCTTCCCGAGATCTTTGTGATACCTACGCGACTCAGCCCTTGAAACGTAAATATCGGTTTCATCCAGGAGGGAACCAGCCTCAAAAGTTGGTCGGAAACACCACCCACAAGGTTAATAACGTTCAAGCCCATATCTCGAATGAGGCTTCCGACAACCATGTTTTTAAGACTCAGAGTCACGCCCGCGGTATCGTGGGTCTTTGGAATTGCCAGAGAGATCCTGTGGTCACTCTCCGATACTGTTTTTGCTATTCGAAAGGACGTGGGTCTTAGGTCCTGGTCGTACAGAATAACGACTTCCCAAGCATCCCTGTTCAGATCTCTAAGTTCAATGTCCTGATAAGTGTCAGCCAGTTCCATAAAGCCAAAATTCTCGTAGCCCTTAAAGGTGTCAGAGGTTGCTGCACCTTCGGCTATAATAACCGGATGGCCACTGTGTTTTCGGACAAAGTCCACAACTGCCCTTGCAGCCTCTCGATGTGTGGCGGCCAACTGGGTCTCGATGGAAACAAAGTTAGGTTTGACCACATGCCGTGTGCCTGAAACCGCCTCTTTGCCCAGCAGGGCAAGCGCCTCGGCAATATTTTCGTACCGGTCGGTGCCCTTAACCAAAGCTACGGTAGGATGAGACATATTACACAACTCCGAAGAAATGGAATGAAGTCCAAATATTGGCAACTTATATAGTAACTTCCCAAAAAGTCCGGGTAATCTCCCGATAATCGCTAATATGTTGCTACGTAGGGCAAGGTGAACCGCTGAATCCCGCCTGTGGCGGGACCATTTCAATTGATACCTAACCAGCCAGCTACTTAAGGCATT
>JAUVJO010000337.1 GCA_030592345.1 Deltaproteobacteria bacterium | reverse complement strand
TTTCCTCTTATCTTATTGAATTAAAAAACGGCTCTACGTTTATAACTAATCACTACTGGAAGGAAGGACGACAGATAAAATTCTACTATCGCGGCGGAATTGTGGGAATTGGAAAAAACCTGGTCCGGAAAATCAGCGAGTCTGATTTGCTGTACATAAAGGAAGAACCACAACCGGCAAAAAAAGGAAAGGATGAATCAGAGGAAAAGCCTGATGATGAACAGCTTTATAAAAACCAGAGAATCGCCTTATCAATAAAGGTGAGGGAGGCCCTTGACAGCTATAAAAGGGCAAAGGAGGTCGGCGACAGGGACAGGATCGCTGAAGAATTCCGAAGGGTTTCGCAGATATCAAGCGAGCTTGAAGACCTCGAAAAAGAGGTGAAGGCAAAGAATAGCGGCATTCTCCCTTCGTGGTGGCGGGAAGAGCCTGAAAACAGGGAATAAATGCCTGTGACCTGAGGCCCAGCATGGGCTGAATGGTGTTCTGTGGGCCTTCCGCTCCCAGGAGCCACGATGCCCCTATTTAGGCCTCCTGTTTCCATGACAGGAGTTTCAGATCGGAGCTGGTGCCAACATTCTGAAGGGCTTCGTCATAATGGAGGTTTCCGTTTCCGGAAATGGTCATAGTCGAGCCGATTATTGATCCGTAAATGTCCCCATTCCCGGTAACGGATACGTTTGCTGCGGGTGTGTGGATCGCACCGTAGATATTGTCGTTCCCGCTGATACTTACATTTGTGCAGGTTGAGGTTCCGTAAATAACAAGGTTCTCTGGAAGAGTTGTATTGTTGGTTATCCCGTTTCCACTGATACTCACGGTTCCGGAAACGTATATGGTCAGCGAACCGCCCGAAAGGATGTTCAGTCGTCCATTTCCGGTAATGGATATGTTTCCGGTCACGTACAATGTCACGTCGCCGCTGATATATCCTTTCCCATTGCCACTGATGCTTATTTCAGGAAGTCGATAAGTACCAGAACTGAGCGTCTTGTTATTATTGCCTGATAGGCTCAATGTTTCCGATGCCCCTCCCCCGGGGTCAGTCATCGGGGTCATGTCTTTGGGTTCATCCGCAGCCTGTTTTTGCCCATTCACGGCAGCATTGCCGCTTATGGTGACTCCAGTGTCTGGATCCCCTCCCACCCCTACCTGGACGTCCCCATAGACCTTGGCGTTTCCGCTCAACGAAATCGTCCCTGCGTTTGTGGAATTGGTCCCTACATCCCCGTCGGTATTGTGTGTTGCCCAGGTATATGGACCAACCGACGAATCGTAGCTGTCCGTTTTGCCGTTTCCGCTAAGGGTCACGCCGAGGTCGCCGAAGACCCCGTAATTAAAAAGGCCGCTGGTGGAGAAATCCGCCTTGATAACAGTCTTGGCGTTGTTGGGAGCGTTTCCTATGCACGTGAAGGTGTAGCGCTTGGTAGCAATATTAGATACGCCGGGTTCGTTAAAGGTAAAGAAAAAATCGCTTGGCGTGGCAAAGCCCCCCAGGGAAACGGAATTCGGGTCGTTCGGGTCATTCGGGTTCCCGATTGCTGTGGGAAGAGAAAAGGAACCATCTTTAAGACCTGCCTCCATCTTGGCAATTGCGTAATTCACCCCGGCATCGGCATCATAGAATGCCTGTACACTTGTCTCGTAATTGCTGCCGATTTTAAGGTCTGTTGTTGTTACTATAACCGCTGTGCTTCCCAGAAGCGCTATAATAGCCAGGAACATAAGTCCAAGAGGAAGAACCATTCCCTTTTCATTTTTATGTATTAAATTTGACATTCCTAACTCCTTTTTAAACTTGGTCGAGTAGTCGAGTAGTCAAGTGGTCGAAACCAGTAACGAGCAACGAGTAACCAGTAACGAGCAACGAGTTTCTAAAAAGCAAGATTTCTCGGCGTTATAACAGATGTCAGGGTATATCTTCGATAATGGTCTCCATACGTTGGATCAGTATAATCAGTTTCGTAGGTTGGGTTGAGCCCGTCCTAATGATGTTGGGTTTCGTATCTCAACCCAACCTACGAAATATGGCATGCCTGCTTTTATCGAAAACAAAAAGGGCAAAACCCAACACAATAGCTAAAGGTTAAGATTTCTCGGTGTTATAAAAGAGGTTAGAGTGTGCGTCCTGTAACCGTTATTTGCGGAATAATCAGCATCTGCTTTGGATGTCCTGGCGGTTAAGGATACATTGATAGAATTACCAGACTGAGAAATTTGTAAATCTTCGATATTTTCAGCTAATGGCTGACGGCCAGCACCTATATTTTCGTTTCTTTTTAAGGTATTTGAAACTATAGAGTAGGTAATAACTTTGACCAGGTATATGGAGGTGCCCACTCCATAATCTCTGCTTAATCCCTGGTTACCTCCGGCTCCAGGATCCGTATCTATGGTCAAGATATTGGCAGAAACATTGGTAACGATGGCATTTTCAATTCCACCAATCCAGATCACTTTCTCATCAGTAGTGTCAAATTCCTTGCTGGTCTCCGTAGCCGATTGCGAAAGAGTAAGTAATGTGGCACCTGATGAGGCGCTGGCTGACAGGCTAGCCCGGGGAGAACCGAAACAGCCTATTATATAAATGGTATCAGGATCAGACCCGCTACCTTGCACAATCTTTGGGTTGCTATCAATGGTTACCCAATCAATCCATGATGAGATACTCGATTTTGGAGTCCCATACCCCGCCATCCTGATCTCTCTGGTCATCATATCCATGGCAGCTCTTGCTGTCTGCACCATCTCGACAATCTGTTCCTGGATATCATACGTTTTGCGCTGCATAAGGAAAGTGCTCGACAATGCCGCCAGGATAATCAAGCCTATAGTCATGGAAATCAGCAGTTCCACCAGGGTAAACCCGCTTTCTTTATTTTTAGGTGAATAATACAATAGTTCACTTCGCAAGGATCGTATTGAAAACAACCGAATGGTTATCAGATTCCCAATATACGGTAACGGTTATCGTCTTCATTCCCGTGGCCGGATTGGCAACATCTGTAAATGTAACCCTTTTATATAAAGAATAATTTGTAATAGAATTATAGTCTTCTGTTGTGGTCGTGTCGGATGCAGGCATGCCGGAATATCCAACTTGCCTGACTTCTTCCATCTTATCCTGCGCCAGAACCGTGGCAGTGCTAATCCTGTTGCTTAGCTTATTGCTGTTAATTATCCCTGTTATCAGCGCCGCCATTCCAAGCAGTCCTACTGATAAAATAAGCATGGCAACCAGAACTTCCATCAAGGTAAAGCCACTATTCTCGCGGGTATTAAACATGTTCATCAAGTTCATACTTTTCATTTTTGCTTTGAGCTATCAGCTAATTTATTTTTACCCTGCCAGCAATACTAATTGTAATCTCTTTCAATCCACTGGAATTTTGAAGGGTAATGGTACGATTAGTAGCAGTTCCTCTTGAACTAAATACCGGATCGGCGGTATTAGTCAAATCGAATGTTACATCAGAATATTCGTTCTGAATATCTCTAAGCTGAACATCACCTTCTCCATCATCTACAGTACCATTATTATCTGCGTCATCGCATATCTTATATTGATGATTGCTATAAAAGAACACCTTGACTCTGTGATTCAGGCTAACCGCTTTCATCCTCGCCGCCATCAAATCCCCCATTACCTGCCTTGCAGCGCCGTTCAATCTTGACTTGGGTAGCCAGGCGAGATAGTTCGGAATCGCAATGCCGGCAAAAATCCCCATAATAGCAATGACAATCATCATTTCAATTAAAGTAAAGC
>JAUVJO010000416.1 GCA_030592345.1 Deltaproteobacteria bacterium | reverse complement strand
TGGTAACTATTCAGGTCAGTTTTTTCTGACCTCAAGCAGTTAGGTCTGGACTAACCGCTTCGTTTATGGTAACAACGTTGTCATGAATGAAGCAATCACATGCCAGGGCCGACTCATCCCGCAATCAGAACTTCGCTGGCTCCGCAATATTGTCCAAGAACATCCTTGTTGGAGCCGGCATAAAATCACCAAGCACATTTGCAGTCAATGGGAATGGCGTACCCATTCCGGACAACTAAAAACCTTTGCGGCTCGAAGCATGATCGATAAGCTTGAGCAGCGGGGAATCCTCAAATTACCTTCGATCCGTGTTGCTTACAGACGCAGTCCTCGCCCCCCTTTTCCAAAAGGGTTCGTTGCTCCCGAACTAAAACAGATTGAGAAATCACTTAAGGATCTTACCCCGTTATCTATCCATATCCCAGCCTCAAACTCATACGAAGATAACTGCGTCGGGTATTTTTTAAGCCGTTACCATTACCTTGGATTTAATCAAACAGTAGGCGAAAATATAAAGTACCTGGTTCGTGATCGATCAGGTCAAAATATTGCCTGCCTTCTCTTTGGGTCTGCTGCCTGGAAAACAGCCCCGCGGGATTCCTTTATCGGATGGAGCAGAGAAGTACGTGAAGAAAATATCAACTTTCTCACCAATAATACACGATTTTTAATTCTGCCCCAAATCCGTGTTCCTCATCTTGCCAGCCATATTCTTGGCCGTATCATGCGCCGCATCCAGAAAGACTGGAGAAGTAAATATGCCCATCCAATCCACATGGTCGAGACTTTTGTTGAGCGTGATCTCTTCAAAGGAACCTGCTACAAAGCTGCCAACTGGTTGTGTGTTGGACAAACCAAAGGTCGTTCCAGACAAGATCGATACGCAAAATTATCTGTGCCGGTAAAGGATATTCTCCTGTACCCTCTTACCAAAAACTTCAAACAGGCATTATGCCAGAGTCGGGCATAATGTTTACCCGCGCCCAACTGCTCTATATTGCCAAAACCACTCCTGAAGACCTCGTGGATATTATCATGACTCATCAGGAACAGATACAAACGCTAATCCTAAGGGTCACACAATTGGAAGAGCAGATCAATAAAAACAGCCGAAATAGTAGCAAGCCGCCTTCCTCCGATGGACTAAAGAAGTCTGGACCTAAAACCAAAAGTCTTCGAAAACGATCCGGCAAGAAGCCCGGCGGCCAAAAAGGCCGTAAAGGGCACAACCTGGAGAAGGCAAAAGATCCGGATTATGTCATTCCTCTTCTAGTAACATCATGCTCCTGCTGCGCAGACCTTTCAGATGTACCTGTCAGCAAACATGATTGTCGTCAGGTATTTGAACTGCCTGAACCAAAACTCGAAGTGATTGAATACCAAAGCGAGATAAAAATATGTCCGCAGTGCGGCCAAACTGTCAAAGCTTCATTTCCTGAAGGTGTCAATGCCCCTGTACAGTATGGCCCGAGATTCCGGGGGATGCTTGTATATATGCAAAATCAGCATTTTATCCCAGCTGATAGATTGAGTCAGTTAGTGTCTGATCTTTATGGAACCTCAGTCAGTGTGGCAACTATACTTAATGCCTCCTCTCGCAGCTACAACAACCTTGCTCACTTTGAAGAATCTCTTATCGATGCCTTAACCGATAGCGAGGTGCTTCATGTGGACGAAAGCGGGGTACGAACTGCAGAAAAACTTCATTGGCTACACAGCGCCAGTACTGAATTATTAACCTTTTATGGTGTCCATGAAAAGCGTGGAACCAAAGCGATGGATCACTTCAATATTCTGCCCAATTTTCAAGGTCGACTCATTCACGATTTCTGGAAACCATATTTCAATTATGGCTGTGAACATGGTCTATGTAATCCCCATCTCTTACGCGAACTTACTTTTCTATTCGAACAACAAGATCAAACATGGGCAAAAAAGATGTTTGACCTCCTCTTGGATATGAACGATTTTGTCGGTGATCAAAACGATCAACTAACCCCAGGACAAAAGGATCCATGGCTTAAACAATTTCATAAAATCCTGTCTGAAGGGTGGGAGGCTAACCCTTTACCCGAAAAACCTAAAAAAAAGAAAAGAGGCCGACAAGCAAAAACCAAATCTCAAAATCTTCTGACGCGATTTGACGATTTTGAGGATTCGATACTCGCATTTCTGCACGATATCAATGTACCGTTCAGCAATAATCTTGCGGAACAAGATATTCGCATGATCAAGGTACGCCTTAAAATATCAGGCTGTTTTCGTACTATTCAAGGGGCTGAACATTTTGCTCGGATTAGAAGTTATTTATCCACTGCAAGAAAACAAGGGCGTAACGTCCTTGACTCTATTACATCTGCTATCAAAGGTAACCCCTTCCAGCCTATCGCCTCTCTTTAATTCACAAATCGACCTGAATAGTTAC